>NZ_JBZRPK010000057.1:0-772 GCF_058382125.1 Haloferax sp. s1 | reverse complement strand
CCCTCGGTTGTCGAGACCGCACGTGTCTGAGCGGCGAGTGCGGACAAATTGGGGAGTACTGCGGCGACGCGCGGGATACCCCTGCTGTCGAGCGCCTGTCTGCCCCACCGGACGAGTGCCGCGAGGCCGACCGCCGCCGGGATGGCGAGCGGGACGACGACGTAGACGCCGAGCCACGACGCGGAGGCTTCTGTCAGCATCGGGACGAACACGAGCGCGGCACCGGCCCAGTAAGTCGATGCCGAGACGACAGTTCTTGGACCGCCGGATGCGTAGCGGTCGACGACGAAGACACCAACTGCGAGGAGCGTGACCGGGAGCGCCGCGAGGGCAAGCACCTCTACGAGATTCCCGAGGTACGGAAGATACTGGTGGGTGGCACCGGGGTAGCGGTTGACGATGCGGACGCCGACGAATCGCTGGACAGATTCGAACAGTGCGACATCGATAGCACCGAGAATCGTCCCCGGCGTGTAGAGACCGACTCCGTTGGTATCGCCCGCTCGTGGAGCGAACACGAAGATGTAGAGACCGACGAAGACGAGGACGGCCCGTGCGGCGGGTGTCGCTGCACCGCGGACGCGAGCCGAGAGTTCACCGAGTCGCGTCGCGGCCGGACGTGAGGACGAAACGAGGGCAGCGTGGTCGAAGACGAGGAGACCGGCGACAGCGAGACAACAGAGCACGACCTGTCTCTTATACACAACCGACGCTGCCGACGAGCCTACGCCTTCCACTCGTCGCTTGACCGTACATCTCCCACCCACAGTAG
>NZ_JBZRPK010000720.1:21583-22959 GCF_058382125.1 Haloferax sp. s1 | reverse complement strand
CGTGGATTAGCGAGCCCGCGCGGAGAGACAGATCGAGGGCGACTGGGACATCGACGTGAACGACGTTAGCGACTCCGTCGAACAGAAAGGCGGCAAGGTGACCATCTTCTCCGCGGAGTTCCAACCCGGTGAGCAACTGAAGAACCTCGGCGGTATCGCCGCGATTCTCCGGTACCGACTGCAGTGAAACACGCGGTATCGTAACTCACGGGACAGCTCCAGAGGAGTTAGCTGAAAGTAGGGTCCTAAATCAAAGACTCGCTGGATGGGAGCATCGAACGCGTCTCTATAACGAAATCGTATTCCAAACTACTGTTACTCTCCCGTGAGCGCCTCGCTCGCCGGTGCGAAGTCGATGGTCGTCCCGAGTCCTTCCTCGCGAGCCTTCTCGTAGAGCATGTACGCCGACGCAACTGTCTCGATGCCCGTGCCACCGCTGTCGAACACGGTAATCTCCTCGTCATCTTCGCGGCCCGAAGCGACGCCAGCGACGACCTCGCCCAGTTCGGCGTGGATGTGGTCTTCGTCGACGACACCCGCGTCCATGGCGGCGAGGAACGACCCAGCGTCCATCGTGGCGCGTTCGCGCAGGTCGGGGACGTAGGTCGCGCGCTCGATGGTCGTCGCGTCGAGTTCGCGCTTGTCCGGGTGGTACTGCCCCATCGCGGTGACGTGCGTCCCGGGTTCGAGCAAGTCGCCATCGAAGACCGGGTCGCTCGCGGTGGTCGCAGTGACGACGATATCCGCGCCTTCGACGGCCGCGGCACTGGAGGCGACGGCGGCGACGCTCGCATCGAGAACGCGGTCCATCTCCCCGGCGAACTGCTCGCGGCTCTCCTTTGTCGGCGAGTAGACCCAGACAGTTTCGAGGTCACGGACCGCCGCGATGGCGCGGAGTTGTCCGCGGGCCTGTGCGCCGCTGCCGATGAGTGCGACTGTCGAGGCGTCTTCGCGGGCGAGCGCGTCCACGGCGACGCCGCCTGCTGCCCCGGTTTTGAAGGGATTCATGCTCGCACCGTCGAGGAGTGCGAGCGGTTCGCCCGACTCGGCGTCGAAAAGCGGCGTCATGAACCAGGCGTCTTCCGCGCCGAAACCGGCGGAGTACATGTAGCCCCCCATCGCACCCGTCTCGGGGAGAACCGACGAGTAGGTGGTGAGCATGCCCGGCGGTTCGCGGTTGAAGAGCTTGGTTCGTGGCTCGGCGGGGGCGCCCCCAACGCCCTGTCTCTAACCCCCCCCGGCTGCCTCCGCGTGTTCTTCCCGGGGCGCCCTTCCCCCCACCCCGTCGCCCGCTAGGGGCAACGGTGTTTGCATCACTGGCCAAACGGCCCCCCTCGGGCAAACCCCCCCGGGTGCTGGAACGGCCCAACGGGCCG
>NZ_JBZRPK010000720.1:0-21573 GCF_058382125.1 Haloferax sp. s1 | reverse complement strand
GTCTATACCCCTCACGGACTGCCTCGACGTATTCTGCCGGGGTCGCCAGTCCGCTGACCTCGTCGCTCGTGAGGAATAACGTGTCTGTCATCATTGGCGAAACGGCGCCGTCGGTCAAAACCCTGCGGGCCGCGGAACCGGCCAATCGGGCGTACGTACGGGGTTAGTCGGCGTCGAGGACCGAAGGAGAAGAAGTCGCGTCAGCGGGACCGGTGTGTTCGTCGAGTCGGTGGATTGGAGTGGACGGGGAGGACGACGATGGGCCGTTCACGAAGAGCGCGTGGCCGGTGAGGAGCGCGGCCACACCCGCAGCCATCGGCACTGCCATGGTCAGTTGCAAGCCGACCACGACGAGAGAACCAGTGATGCCGATGAGTGCGAGCGGGATGAGCCCAAGAATGTAGTCGTAGTATCCGGTCATAATATAGATTAATATACGTGTGTAAGCGGTATAGTTCTTTCCCATAGATGACTGATATTCTTGCCGTGACTTTGCAAACACATTCTCATAACTTATGAGTAAATAAACGCAAGACGGCGTCGTCCTAGCGTCGGGGTACGTTACCTCATTTTGTTTTCATTGTTGCATTCTGTGTTGTATGCCAACAATTAACATATATTGGCGAGAGGGTCTCGTGTGCGTCATCTGCCGTGACTCCACATGATTATCTGTGTTGGAGTCGTCCTCGAACACGTGAATCGCAACGACCGCGAAATCGTCGCTCTGGTGATGCTCGCCCACGGGATGGTTCACACGTACGAGTTGTCGATTCCCATCTTCGTCGCCATCTGGCTCAACGAGTACGCCACCATCGACCTCGGTCTCACGGCAATTCCCGTTACGACCGCCTCACTGGGTGTGATGGTCGGTCTCGGGTTCGCCCTGTTCGGCTTAGGAGCACTTCCCGGCGGCGTCCTCGTGGACCGCATCGGGTCGAAGCGCCTCATCGTCGCCTGCCTCCTCGGAATGGCCGGTTCGTTCGTTCTTCTCGCGGCGGCCCCCAACCTCGTCGTCGTCGCACTCGCGCTCATCGTCTGGGGCGCAGCAGCGAGCGTGTATCACCCCGCCGGACTCCGGCTCATCAGCACGGGCGTCGAAGAACGGGGCACGGGCTTCGCCTACCACGGCATCGCCGGTAATCTCGGTATCGGCTTCGGCCCCTTCCTCACGGCGCTTCTGTTGCTCTTTTTCGACTGGCACCTCGTCGCTGGCGTCCTCGCGATTCCGGCACTCCTGGCGGCCGTTCTCGCGACACGTGCTGACTTCGAAGAACAGGCGGCCGTCGCCGCGGCAGACGGCGGAACTGGGGACGACGCTGCCGCGGTCGACGCTGACGCCGACGACAAAGCCGGGACCGGCGTCTCCTCGTTCGGCGAGTTCGTCTCGCAGTCGAAGCACCTCTTCGCGGGTGGCTTCGCCCTCGTGTTCGCGCTGGTGATGTTCTCGGGACTCTACTACCGCGGCGTCACGACGTTCCTTCCGGACCTCCTCGGCAACGTTATCGGCATCGAACCGGTTCCCATCTCGACGCTGCTTCCCGCCGCGCTCGTTCCCGGGTCGGCGGCCGCGGCACCGACGCTCGACGTGGAACTGTATGTGTACGCCGGCCTGCTCACCATCGGCGTCTTCGGACAGTACGTCGGCGGGAAACTCACGGACCGCATTCGAACCGAACGGGGGTTAATCGTCGGCTTCGGCGCGCTCGCGGTCGTCGCCGTCGCGTTCCTTCCCGTCGCGAGTCTCGGCGTCGGCCCGCTCCTCGCAATCTGTGCGCTCCTCGGCTTCTTCCTGTTCATGGTTCAGCCGTTCTATCAGGCGACTGTCGCCGAGTACACGCCCGCCGGATTGCGCGGTCTCTCGTACGGCTTCACCTACCTCGGCGTGTTCGGCGTGGGCGCACTCGGCGGCGCAATCGCGGGCTTCGTGCTCGCAGTCGCCGACTCCACGGCGCTCTTCACGGTGCTCGCCGGGTTCGCGGCGGCCGCGGCGCTCCTTGGTGTGACGTTGTTGCGACGGCGGCCGACCCTCGCCTAAAACGGCTCGGGCGGCCAGAATTCGAGTGTTTCGGGGTTTGTTTTTTGAACGATTCAGAGGGTTGGTTTTCAGACGATTCGGAAGTACAGGGTTCGCCAGACGGCGATGGCGGCCGATCCGAGGACCAGCATGACGGCGACGAACGCGGGTTCTGCGCCGCCTTCGAAAAGCGGGGTCCAGCGAATCCCGACACCGACAACCGCGGCGACGAGCCACGACCGGATGCCGAGCGGAACAGCCGACTTTGCCGACTCCGCCGCACCGGGAGAGTACGCACCCAGAAGCGGCGAGATGATTGCCCACGAGATGAGGAACGGTACGGCTGTGAGTACCCACCCTACTGGTTCATTCGATAGGTATGGGACCCCGTTGTGCTGAATCACGCCAGCGGTCACGAGGAGGAAGATGGCGAGTACGTCACCCACGGCGATGGGTAGCGCCCCGGCATCGAGTCGCTCCTCGAGGAAGGACGTCGAGGTTGCCATACCCGTGGATTCGTCGCCCCCCTAATGGTTTTCCCGTTTTTTCCCGACCACCGTGTATTCGAACCCCGTCTCGACAACTGCCGACTCGAACCCGACGCGTTCGAGAAAGCGCGTCAGTTCCTGCGGCGTCGCAAACGACGACCCGAATCCGACGACTCGCTCAGCAACCACCAACCCGCACCCGAGGAGCGTTTCGGGGTCGAACTCGTTGACGGCGAAGACGCCGCCGGGTGCGAGCACGCGGTAGACTTCTTCCGCGACGGTCCGCTGACTCGGCATGTGGTGGAAGGCGTCGACGGCGGTCACGGCATCGACCGAACCATCCGCAAACGGGAGCGACCGGGCATCACCGCGTACACAATCGAGACCGCGCTCTCGTGCCCGCGAAAGCATCCCTGCCGAGCGGGCGAGGACGATTCGCTCGGGAACGTCGAGCGCGAGCGTCGCTCTGCCGGACCCGCCGCCGATGTCGACGACGCGCTCGACAGGTCGGTTGGCACGGGCGAGGGCATCTTCGAGTGCATCCGCTTCGGCGGGCGGCATCACGAGGTCGTAGAGCGGTGCGAACCGGTCGAAGAACCGAACGTCGCCAGCGCCGTGCATGCCCGATTTGTCGGCTTCGTCGGGGAAGGTTCTTGCGCGCGGCGGACTCTCTCTCACGCATGGAGTTCGACCTCCTCGGGTGGCCGGACGACGGGCCGCGACTCAGGCTCGACTACCGGCGGTTCGCCTACGCGGGGAAGTTCGTCACCCCAAAGACGGGAAAGGCGGTGCTCCGCGACCCGGACACACCGCTTCCGCCACTGGACGACGAGCGACCCGCACCGACCGGCGGTCCGGATTCGCTACCCCCGCTGTCGGAGGACGTGGTCGCGGCGGTCGCGTTCAACGAGGACCGAACCGACCCGTCGACGCTCTGGCTCAGATACGTCACCGTCAGAGCCGACCGGAAGGGCGAGGGACTCGGCCCGACGCTCCTTGCCCGAACCTGCGAGGCGGCCGCCGAACGCGGCTACGAGACGGTTCGAATCGCCACGAACAACCCCTTCGCCTACGAGGCGTGCCACAAGGCCGGGTTCGGTTTCACCGGCCGCGAGACGGGTGTCGCCGAACTGGTCTTGGAGCGCCCGGCGGACGCGCCCGCGTCGGTTTCCCGTGAGACGTACCAGTCGGGACTTGACCGCTATCGCGTCCGCGACCTCGACGACCGAGAACGGGAATTTCTCGCTGCCCGCGAGGGAACCACTCCCCCCGGCCACGAAGGAGTCGGTTCTCCCTCCCTCGACGACGCGCACTCGGGCGATTGAAACCCCCGCATCTCGAAGGCCGAGCAAATGGGAAACGCAGACCTGCGGACGCTCGCCGCGCTTTCTGAGGTGCCCTTCGACGAGGTGGCCGGAAGCGTGGTCGCCGTGGACGCGCACAACTGGCTGTATCGCTATCTTACGACGACGGTCAAGTGGACGAGTTCGGAGAAGTACACGACGAGCGAGGGCGAGGAAGTCGCCAACCTCGTCGGTATCGTCCAAGGTCTCCCCAAGTTCTTCGAACACGACCTGACGCCCGTCTTCGTCTTCGACGGTGGCGTCACGGAGATGAAAGACGACGAGGTCGCAAAGCGTCGCGAACAGCGCGAGAAGGCCGAAGAACGCCTCGAAGAAGCACGCGAAGCTGGCGACGCGGTCGAAGCCGCCCGGATGGAAGCTCGCACGCAACGACTCACGGAGACGATTCAGGACACGAGCCGTGAACTGCTCCGCCTGCTCGACGTGCCGGTGGTCGAAGCACCTGCCGAGGGCGAGGCGCAGGCGTCCTACATGGCTCGTAAAGGCGATGCCGACTACGTCGGAAGCGAGGACTACGACACGCTCCTGTTCGGCGCACCGTACACGCTCCGGCAACTCACGAGCAAAGGGAACCCGGAACTGATGGACCTCGATGCAACCCTCGAAAAACACGATATCTCGTGGGAGCAACTCGTGGACATCGCCATGCTCTGCGGGACCGACTTCAACGAGGGAATCACGGGCGTCGGCCCGAAGACCGCCGTCAAGGAGGTCAAGAAACACGGCGACCTGTGGAGCGTCCTCGAAGCTCGCGGCGACAGCATCCCCAACGCCGACCGGGTGCGCGAGTTCTTCCTCGACCCACCAGTCACCGACGACTACGACTACAACACGGGAATCGACCCCGATGTGGACGCCGCCCGCGAGTTCGTCACCGAGACGTGGGAAGTCGACCCCGACGAAGTTCGGCGCGGTTTCGAGCGCATCGAGAAATCGGTTACGCAGACGGGACTGGACCGCTGGACGTAGGATAGATGTCTTCCCCGAATTGACGACACCACAACACGTTTAGTTCGGTCGATTGCGAGTTCAGCCGTATGCCCGACGACGAAACATCGTCCCTCCTTTCGCGCCGACAGCTGCTCGGCCTCCTCGGTGGCGGGAGCGCAGCAGTCGCTGGAGTGAGTTGGTTCGCCCCGACGTGGCTCCCGGACCCGGTGACAGACACGCTAACGACGCTGTACCCGGACCCATCGAGTAACTACGTCTGGCGGCCGCCCGTCAGTGACGACCACGCCGACGAGGCGGTGGCGGCGCTGGAGGATGCAGTCGAACTGGCGAACGAGTTGCGCTCGCGTATCGACCTCGACTCGGTCGAAAACGACAATTTACGAGTCCACCTCAATCGCAGCCCTTCCGGCGGCCACCTCGAATCGGCGAAGAGTGGGACTCGCAGTAATCGCGAGCGACTCCATTCGACAATCAGTGGACTGCTGTTCACTGGCCAAGCAATCGGTGCCGCGAAGGTCGTCCTCGATGAGGCCGACCCCGAAGCAGTCGTCGAACGCGGCCGGAAACTCCGACGGACAACCGACGACATCGCCGACTCCATCTCCGAGTACCGCGTCTCCGATGCGGGCCGCGACCTTGGGTATCTCTACGCCATCGAACGACGACTCATGTCCGCCCGGGTGGAATCGCATCAAGGCGGAATCTTCACCGGCGGCACGGCCGACGCCGACGAGTACGACGCCCACGACATCGCAAGCACGTGGGGGTCGCATCTCCAAGCGAAGCAGTACATCCGAACTGCCCGGCACTACCGAGACCAGTACCAGTCGAACCTCGGAAGCCAACCCACGTCGCATCGGAGTCGCATCCAAAACGCCCTCGACGACTTTCTGGCCGAAATCGAGGAGTATCCGATCCGCGGAGAGATGCGAACCAACGTCGAAGAAGAACTCGGTGACGACGACCGAACCCCCCACGGCGTGGCCAAATTCGAATTATACAGCCTCTGTTACGACAACGACTTCCGCGTGTTCGAGAACAGTCTCGACCGCGACTTGCTCGTGCTTCGAGTCGTGGCCACCGGCGATGCCCTCCTCAAACGCCGAGCACACGATTTCGCCCTCTCAGAACTCGACGTAGAACAGGGTGACACCGACTACGACTCCGGGCGGTCGTTCCGTGCGAAACGGCGGGCGATGCGTCAGTTCCGAACGACCAAAGACGAGTACGATTCGAACTTCGCGGGTGTCGTCGCGAACGAGGCTGCGAGCTTCATTCGCGGTGGCGACGTCGGCCTCGAAATGGGTGACGGTCCAGCGTGGCGCGACCGCGTCAAATCGTCTGTGTACTCTCTCATCGCCGAAGGGATGCTCCGCAACCTCGGCGACGTGGTCGAGCCACTCGAACAGGGCTGAGAAAGCGTAGAAAAACCGGCCGTCGCCCTACGACACGTCCCCGATAGCATCGAGGAGCATGTTCGCGCCGATGTCGATTTCGCGCTCGGTCACGTCGAGCGGTGGGAGGATACGGAGCACTTTGTGACCGCATGCGAGAGTGAGTAGACCGCGCTTGAGCGCGGCTTCCTGCGCGTCGTCGCGGCGGTCTTTGCTGTCGAACTCGACGGCGAGGAGGAGACCCTTCCCGCGCACGTCGGTGACGGTGTTGGGGGCGCTGTCTCGAACCGTCTCTTTGAACTGGCGGCTGCGGGCGACGGCGTTGTCCAGCAGGTCGTAGTCCTCGATTGCTTCGAGAGTGAACACGCCCTGCATCGACGAGAGGATGTCACCTGCACCCCACGTCGAAGAGAGGCGACTCTTCTCTGACGGGAAGATATCGGAGTTCGAGATGGTCGCACCCACGCGGAGACCTTTCGCGCCGGTGATGACATCCGGTTCCATCGGGTAGTTGTCTGCGCCCCACATCTCGCCGGTTCGGCCCACGCCGGACTGAATCTCGTCGGCGATGAGCGTCAGGTCGTAGTCGTCGACGACGGCGGCGAGTTCGTCGGCGAAGGCGTCGGAGGGGAAGCGATACCCGCCTTCGCCCTGAACCGGCTCGACGATGACGTAGGCGACCTCGTCGGCGTCGACGTGGCCCGTCTCGGGGTGGAGTTTCTGCCGAAGTTTTGACGCGCCGGACTCCGAGTCGGGGAAGAACCCACACGAGCACGTTTCGGGGGAGCACGAGCGGTCGTCGCAGAACGGAACGTCGAGAACGCCCGAAATCTCGGGATACTTGCGCCGGTAGACCGATTTCGAGCGGTTGAGCGAGAGCGCCCCGAGCGTGCGGCCGTGGAACGCGCCTTCGAAGGTGATGCCGTACTTCGCGCCGTCGGCGTTGTCGTAGGAGATTTTGATGGCGTTCTCGACGGCCTCGGCCCCGGAGTTCGAGAGGAAGACGGTATCCATGCTGTAGTGGCTCGTGAGGTCCGTCAGTTTGTCCATGAGGGCGGCGGGACCGGGGAACTGCTCTTCGCCGGGGGCGGACCCGTCACTGACGTAGAAGTCCTGTCCGGCAATCTTGGTCGGGTCGACGAGGTCGAACTCCGACATTCGGTCCATAATCTTCGGGTTGTTGTAGCCGAGTGGGGCGGCGGCGACGTGACTGGTGAAGTCGAGGAGGACGTTTCCGTCGACATCAGTACAAAACGGACCCTCCGCCTCGGCGGTGATGTCCCAGACGAAGTCGTAGACGTAGGTACTCGGTGCAGCGTGGTCGTGGTGGTATTCGACCCACTCACGAGCGCGTTTGCCGGGCATGGTATCGACGTGGGGTTCCGCCGTCTCTCGATCCATGAGTAATGGTACAACGGCACGTGGATTAAGACATTCGCTATTAATAATGTAATATATACGAAGATAGAGGTTCAGTCGGTTGGTTTCGCGTGGGTCCCCGTCGGACACCACAGGCAAACGTGACGGAGACACGTCTGACCTGTCGAACGCTCGATAGGCTTTTGCCGTTTCCCCGTCCCTGTCCTGTATGGCTCTCCGTGACATTCAGCGTTCCCGTGCGATGTGGTGGGCGCTCGCGTTGGTTCTCGCGGGTGCGTTCACCTTCGTCGTCTACTCTTTCATCGGGACGTTCGTCTTCGGTCTCTTCATCTACTACGCGACTCGGCCCATCTACCGGCGGATTCGTCGACGAATCCGTCCGCCGAGTCTCGCCGCTGCGGTGGCACTGTTCGCACTCGCACTCCCTGCACTCGGCCTCGTCACCTACGCGGCGACAATCGCCCTCCGGGAGTTCTTGAAGTACGCCGACCGTCTGTCGACCAATAACGGCGTAATCGACCTCGAAGCGTACGGTATCGACCCGAAATTACTCGAGGGGATTGCCAGCCCGCAGGCGCTTTTGGAGTACGACTTCGGCTCGCTTTTGACACCGGATGCCATCAGTTCGTTGTTCGACTCACTCAGCGTCGCAGCCAACACCTTCGCCTTCCTCGGCGTCGGCGCAATCCACCTGTTCGTCATGATTGCGTTCGCGTTCTACCTCCTCCGCGACGACCATCGGCTCAGTCGATGGGGTCGGTCGATGTTCAGCGACGACCACGGTATCTTGGAAGCGTACGTGCGCGCCGTCGACCGCGACTTCAACAACATCTTCTTCGGGAACATCCTGAACGCCGTGCTCACTGGAACAATCGGCGTTATCGCCTACTCACTTCTGAACGTGCTCGCACCCACAGGCGTCGAGATTCCTGCCCCTGCCCTCGTCGGCCTGCTCGCTGGTGTCGCGAGTCTCATCCCGGTGGTTGGAATGAAACTCGTCTACGTCCCCGTCACGGGGTACATGGGCTTAGAGGCCACATTGGCGAATCCGCCGGGACTGTGGTTCGTTCTCCTCTTCGCCGCCGTCTCGTTCGTCATCGTCGATACGATTCCCGACCTCGTGCTCAGGCCGTACGTCTCCGGTCGGAGCCTCCACGTCGGTGCCGTGATGATTGCCTACACGTTCGGCCCGCTGCTGTTCGGGTGGTACGGCATCTTCCTCCTGCCGATGGTACTCGTCCTCCTCGTAAACTTCGTCCGACTCGTCCTTCCCGAGTTGCTAGCGGGGAAACCGATTCGGCCGTATATGGTCGACCCAGTGCATCTGGTCGACAGTCCGACGGCTGAGGAGACGACACCCTCGCCGGTGACAGACGAACCGAGCGAAGAAGAGAGAATGGACCGGTCGGCAGATGACGACCTCGACGCCCCCGAGTTTTCCGACCGCGACGAGACGAGACCAAGTCGGGACTCTCGCTCGCCCTCTGACACCGGTCTCGACGGGTAGCCTCCCTAGGCGTCGAAGTCTTCCGGAATGTACTCTGCTTCCCACTCGTCGCGGGCTTTGATTTCACGACGGCCGCGACGCGTGAGCGTGTAGTAGTTGGTTCGGCGGTCACGCTGCCCCTTGTCGACGAGACCCTTCTCTACAAGCGTATCGAGGTTGGGATAGAGACGACCGTGGTGAATCTCCTTTTCGTAGTATGCTTCGAGTTCTTCTTTGATAGCGAGTCCGTGCGGCTCTTCGAGACCGGCGATAACGTACAGCAGGTCTCGCTGGAATCCTGTCAGGTCGTACATCGGTAAATTCGAAATGTATGTTATTGTCTAATTCAGATAAACATATCGGCATGTCCCGATGATTCTACGCCCGAAACGGTTCGAGTCACCAGAATATGCTCTCCCAGATTATGTTGATTGATTTACTATTCTTCGATAACTACTGTTTCGTCGACCGGATATGTTCACAACTGGACGGCTCCTCCTCCTTATGCGGCTTGAATGTTTATAGTTACCAATGGGCATTGACCGACTGTTCGAAACGGAAATCCGGGAACAACGGGCTGGAGTCGCTGTGTATCTCCGTGATGCGGCCGACCGGCTCGAAGCCGGTGAGCTGGAATTTCACGATGATGAAGAAACGGTGGTCCTCGATGTTCCCGAACAGGTCACCCTCGAAGTGACCGTCGAACAAGACGATGATGCCCCCGATGCTGGCGTCGTTCGTCGTGTCCGGTTCGAACTCCACTTGGAAAAGACGGCGTAGCGACTCAGACTGATAGTCATCGAGTAGAAGGAAAGCATGCCGTGCCGGAAATCTCCGGCACGGCGTGCCGCCCTGAATTGGTCCCCGCTGACGCTTCGGCCCTCCAAAGCGAAGCGTCACTATCAGCTATCGTTCGGTTTCACTTAAAGATAACGACGAGTGCCAACCATTGACAACACGACTGAATGTACGCTTTATTGATGCTCTGTCGCTCGGATTCGCACCTACCGGTGTTTGTGGTCTTCCCAGTTTTGGCTGTCTAACACCGTCCACATGTGTCCGTATGAACTGTCACATGTGTTCTTCTTCGAGGACCCAACCGAGCGCTCGTCTGTAGTGAGTCATGAGTTTTCGAACGCCTTCGTGTCGCATCTCTTCGGATTCCAGTTCCTCCTTTAGGAACTCGTACTGCTCTCGAACCTCCGATTCGCTGCGCATACATTGCCTCTGGGCCGCCGGACGTATGTAGCCCGGACATTCGTGTCGAAGTTCAAACTATTTTATGCGGGTACTGGTCACTCGACCCGTTACGGGTCGTCGCGTTTTTGCGCGAGCGGGTCGAACTCGCCCGTATGGAGATACGCGGCGAGCGCGAGTGCAAGGAGTGCGGCCGCCAATGGTCGTACTACGAGACGGGGAGTGTATCGTGCCCGCACTGCGGAAGTATGCGGAGCGTCGGCGTGGGCGACCGAGCGCAGCACACCGCCATGCAGACTGAACTCGACCTTTCGAAACACCGGTCTGCGGTCGGCGACGGAACCATCCGAGATGCCGCACCGGCGCTGAAGTCCGACCTCCGAGATTACATTCGAAAGACGGGGTACATACAGGGAGGCGAACTGCTCCCGCTCGATGAGACGTCGCTCGCGGCCCACGAACTACTCCACGCGGTCGACGTCGTCGCACGGTCGAATCGGCCGTCCGACGACGAACAACTCTACGTTCTCAGTCTGCTCCGCGGGACCGACGAGGGTGACCGCCCCGCTTCCGACGAGGTTCCCGACTCGATGACTGATGCACGCGGTCTCGCCTACGCCGAGGCCATCGACGCCTACCGGCGTGACCTCTCGACGTGGCTCGACGACCACCCTGACCCGGAGGCGAGAAAGACGCTCGAAACGCTCTCGAACCACCTCAAGCGCGTCGAAGCGCTCGAAGGTGCAGTTTCGCTCTCGGAGTCGGAATCACTCGTCAGGGCGACGCGTGATATCTACACTGCACTCGCTGACGACGACCTCGACGCCCTCGCGTCGGCTCGGGACCGACTCGCGGCGCTCTTTTAACCCATACCCGTCGCATCTGACGCCCCGATTCACCGAACGTTTTTGCCCTCCGACGACCCTTCGCCGACGATGACTGCTGGGTTCGACATCCACGACGTTCGACACCGCGTCAAACTGCTCCGCGACGACGGCGAGACGATGCTCGTCGAGAACCGCGACGGCGTGGCCTGTCCCGCCTGCGGCGACGACTTCTCTCAACTCCTCATCTCAAACCGGCAGGCACACAGTTTCGACGTAGACGCTGGGACGCGCTTCTGCGTCCGGCGCGAAGCCGAGCGACTGCTCGTTGCCACACACGAGTAACATACAAGACTGACCCGAATCGGGCGAAAAACCGAACTAAACTGGGAGGTCTGATTCAGCGCTCGCAGAGGAATCGAATCAGCGCCCGGTCGAGCGTGTCATCCGGGAGCCTTTCGAACCACGACACGTCGGTTATCGACTCGTCTTCGAGCCCCGGGTCGTCGGTGAGTTCGCCTTCGACGCGGGCCTCGTAGATGGCGAAGCGAAAACTCGCTTCGTCACCGCCGTGTTGGAACGTCTGTTCTGTGACGACCCGCAGCGCACCCACGTCAGCATCGAGACCCGTCTCTTCGTCCAGTTCGCGAACCAGTGCCTCTGGCTTCGTCTCACCGGGTTCGACGCCGCCACCGGGGAGGAGCCACTGGTCGTCCTGTCGGACGAGGAGGACTGACCCGTCCCGTTCACAGAGCGCGCCGACACCCCATTCGAGTCCGCCGCGGATTCGTTCGAGAGCGCGCTCGAACGACTCGGCATCGAGGTCGTGGCTGTTTCGACGCCTGATGATGCCGGCTTCGTCGACGGTCCACTCGCCGTCGATATCGGCCCTGGAGGACGCGTCCATCGTGTCGCCGCTTGCTTAGGGGAGGTCGACGTCGATGCCTTCGGATTCGGCGGCAGCCTTCACCGTGTTCCACAGAAGCATCGCGCGCGTCATCGGGCCGACGCCGCCGGGGACGGGCGTGATAGCACTCGCTTTCTCCTTCGCGGAGTCGAAGTCCACGTCGCCGACGAGTTTGTAGCCCTTGTCGTTGTCCGCATCGACGCGGTTGACGCCCACGTCGATGACGACGACGCCTTCCGAGAGCATGTCGCCCGTGACGAGTTCGGGGACGCCCGCGGCGGCGACGACGATGTCCGCCTCGCGGGTCTTCGCGGCGAGGTCCTCGGTCCGCGAGTGGCAGACCGTGACCGTGGCGTTGCCGCCTTCGGCCTTCTGGATGAGCAGGTTCGCCATCGGCTTGCCGACGATATCGGAGCGGCCGACGACGACCACGTCTGCACCTTCGGTTTCTACGTCGGCGGCGGCGAGGAGCTTCTGGACGCCGTGGGGCGTACAGGGCTTGAAGCGAGCGTCGCCAGCGACGAGACGACCCACGTTCTCGGGGTGGAAGCCGTCGACGTCTTTTGCGGGGTCGATGCGGCGGAGGACCGTCCGGTCGTCGACGTGGTCCGGAACGGGCATCTGGACGAGGATACCGTGTACGTCGTCGTTCTCGTTCAGGTCGTCGACGAGCGAGTAGAGTTCGTCCGCGGGCGTCTCGGGGTCGAGTTCGTAGTCGAACGCCTCGATGCCGACTTCCTCGCAGTCGCGCTGTTTCATCGAGACGTACGTCTCGCTCGCGGGGTCCTCGCTCATCAGCACGGTTGCGAGACCCGGCTTCACGCCAGCGTCTGCGAGCGCGTCGATGGCGTCGGCAAGGTCGTCCCGAATCTCCTCGGCGACGGCGTTGCCGTCGATGATGGTCGTCATTGCGTCAAACAGGGTCCCCCGACCATTTCAAAGATTCGGAATCGTGCGTATTCTCGGTTTCAAAATGGAGTAAATATGCATGATTGTGGTCATTTTCTCCCCAAATTCACCCGCCGAAGAGCAGATTCACGACGGCCACCGCGACGCCCGCGAGCGCCATCCGAAGGCCGGCGACGTACCAGCGCTGGTCGGATATTGACCCCATGTACGCGCCGAACGTGAAGAGGATTCCCGTGCCGAGGGAGACGGAGACGAGCGTCGCCATTCTCATCGAGAGGACTGTTCCGGCCGCGAAAAACGGAACCAGTGGAACGACGATACCGACGAGCGGCCCGAGACCACTGGCGGCGGCGTTGATGCTCCGGGCGGCCACTTTGTCGCGTTCGACCGCGGTTCCGCTAAGGTCGGCCAACATGGCGTCTTCGATGCGTCCGAGTTCGGCCAGTTTTTCGGCGCGCTCTATCTCCCAGACGCTCCAGACGCCGGATGTCGTGAGACCGACGGCGGCACCGAGACCGATTTTGACGACGGTCACCCCGTCTGTAACACCGGTGAGAAACGCGCCGATAACCAGACCGATGCACGTCAGCGCGCCGTCGAACCCGTTCGAGACGAAGTACCGCCGGGAGATGGCGCGAACGCTGTCTTCTCGCAGGAGTGAGACGAGTCGCCCGAACATCACGACGGCGACCAGTCTTGTGGTTGGTCGCGGTATTCGACGAGTCTCTCGCCGGCGACAACCTCGTCGATGGAGTGGACCGTGCCGCCGAGGTCGCCGATTCGTCGTTCGACCTCGTCGACGTCGATGTCCTCGCCTTCGGCGATGATCCGGAGGTTCTGTACCTCGCGGTCGGTTTCGAGGAGCGTCGTATTCACCCCCGCCACACCGGTGCTTGCGGCGACTTCGCGGGCGAATTCAACCGTCGACGGCGAGTGTGGTTTCAATACGTCGAGGACGAGGCGACGAATAGGTGCCATGGGGCGACGGTACGTCGCGGCGGGTAATAGTGTTACACGAGGTGCAGGTTCGCGGCGAGTGACGTCGAAAGTATCCCGAGAAGAGTGCGCCTACGCATTAGGGGTGGTAAACGGCGCACTGTCGTGTCAAAACGGCCGGTCGGCGTGTCGGGAGTGACGCACGACTCGGGCGGTCAGACAGTCGAAAGAATCGGTGGGTATCGAAGCGACGCTTACTCGTACAGCGGGTTGGCGTCGCAGAGTTCCTGCACGCGCTCGGAAACCTCCGCGAGCACGGCTTCGTCGTCGTGGTTGTTGACGACCTTCACGATGAGTTCGGCGACTTCGCGGGTCTCGTCTTCGCCGAAGCCGCGGGTCGTGAGCGCGGGCGTACCGGCGCGGATGCCACTCGGGTTGAACGCCGAGCGCGTCTCGCCGGGGACGGTGTTCGCGTTGAGGACGATACCCGTCGATTCGAGGGCGTCCTCGGCGTCGCCGCCCGTGAGGTCCGGGTGGGAGTCACGCAGGTCCACGAGAACGAGGTGCGTGTCGGTGCCGTCGGAGACGACGCTGAGACCGTGGTCTTCGAACGTCTCGGCGAGGACCTTCGCGTTGTCGACGACCTGCTGGGCGTACTCCTCAAATTCGGGCTGGAGTGCTTCTTTGAAGCCGACGGCCTTGCCGGCAATGTTGTGCATGAGGGGACCGCCCTGCCCGCCGGGGAAGACGGCGCTGTCGATGTCGGAGGCGTACTCCTCTTTGCACATGATGATGCCGCCGCGACCGGCGCGGATGGTCTTGTGCGTCGAACCGGTGACGAAGTCGGCGATGCCGACCGGCGAGGGGTGGACATCCGCGGCGACGAGGCCCGTGATGTGGGCGATGTCCGCGAGGTGAAGTGCGTCGACGGAGTCGGCGACGTCCTGAATCGTCTCCCACTCGACGGCGCGCGGGTACGCGGAGTAGCCGGAGACGATGATATCGGGTTCGAACGACTCGGCCTTCTCGGCGAGTTGCTCGTAGTCGATGTAGCCCGTCTCGGCATCGACCTCGTACTGCTCGACATCGTAGAGTTTCCCGGTGAAGTTCGCGGGGTGGCCGTGGCTCAGGTGGCCGCCGTGAGTCAAATCAAGCGAGAGAATCTTGTCGCCGGGTTCGAGCATGGCGAGGTAGACGCCCATGTTCGCCTGCGTCCCGGAGTGGGGCTGAACGTTGACGTGTTCTGCGCCCCAGAGTTCTTTCGCGCGCTCGATGGCGAGGTTCTCTACCTCGTCGGCGTACTCACAGCCAGCGTAGTAACGCTTGCCGGGGTAGCCCTCGGCGTACTTGTTTGTCAGGGCGCTCCCCTGTGCTTCGAGAACCGCTTCGCTGACGTGGTTCTCGGATGCAATCATCGCGAGTGTGTCGCGCTGGCGTTCGACCTCACCTTCGAGGGCATCTGCCACAGCGGGGTCGACGTCGCGGACGTGGCTGTAGTCCATACATACTATCCCGCCCAATTACGGCATAAATGTGTCCCCTTTGGCTACGCCTGCCGGTGATGTGTTGCACACATGTGCATATTTGGCCGTGTTATCGGGTAACAGATACACGAATACGTGGAATCGGTTTCACGAAACCTATCTTTGAACCTGAATATCGGCTTACTAAGATATATGTCAACAAATCGCATTACGGTACTGCCACCAGCTACAAATCGATTTTCCCACATTGGAGTAGAAGTAAAATTTCTGAAATGAATTGCTCAATTCGCTTGATTATTACTTGTTACAACCCGTTTTCGTATACGTTCTGCTAGTCGACTTGCGTTAATATTAAATATGTTACGGCCGATATTCAAGCTATGGCTATTGGTTCTAATCTACTCGCTGAGGGGGTAGAAGACATCATTGAGTCCGTCCTTTCCTCGACGGAGGACGAGGTCTTGGTTGCGAACCCGACCGCAGAGGTCATCGAAGGTATCGTATCCGTCTCAACAGACATCGGTGAGACACTTCCCGAGATTCGCCTCGTCGCCGACGAAGGCGTGTTGAAGGACGTGCTGGATGACTTCATCATCGCATCCAACGCCGCGAACCTCGTCGCCGACGGCGTGCTCTCCATGCATACCGCCAACGACGAAGTCAAAAACACGCTCTTCGTCACGCCTAACTCTGTCGTCGCGCTCGTCGGCGCTGGCGGGAAGGTCGCCGGGCTTGTCACCGACGACGCGGAGTTCGTCGAGACGGCGTTCGAAGCACACCAAGCACACTGGGAAGACGCACCGGAGTTCAAACTCCGGACGCCGCCGCTGGCGAAGGTTCGCGAAACGCTCGCCGAGGATATTGGCGAGGAGACGCTTGCCGACTTTGACGCGGTACTCGGTTCGCTCTCATCTGCCCGTGGCGACGGCGACGGCCTCGACGAAGTGACCATCTCGCTTCTCGTTGCCGCCCGCAACGAAGTACTTCTCTACGATATCTCGAAATGGGGCGAAGACGTTGGCATCGCGAGTAAGGCGACGTTCTCCCGGACGAAGACGAAACTCGAAGAACTCGACCTTATCGACACGGAGAAGGTCCCAATCGACGTCGGTCGTCCCCGTCTCCGTCTGAAGCTCGGTGCCGACGAACTCGTCGACGCCGATGCCGACGAACTCGCCGCTGTGGCCCAAGAACTGCTCGAAGGCTGACCGGCCTCCGTCGAAGACCCCCCGCTTTTTTGCTTCTCACTTCTTCGTCGCGACTATGAACATCGGACTCGTCGGGAGCGGTCCCGCCGCCGAGTCGATTCGTGCGGCGTGTACCGATATCGACGCGGCAGTCACCGAGACAACTCCGGACTCGCTCGGCGAGTTCGACCTCGGGTTCGTCGTCGCGGCGGTCGGTGACGACGCCTTCGACACGGCCGACGCCACTGCGAAACGATGGCTTACAGTCGAAATCGGCGGCATCGGTGGTCACGCCGTCACTGACATCGACGCCGCCGTCTCGGCGTTCGACGAAACGAGCGCCGGATTCGCCGACCTCCGCGCTCGTGTCGCGTCGACCACCGAATCTGACGGACGGCCCTCGGGCGACCGCGCGGCGGTTCGACTCGCCGGTGCCGTTGCGGGTCGACGCGGTATCGCACTGCTCTCCGGCGGCGATATTTCGGGGACCGTCGTGGAGGTTCCCGGCCGAGAGCGGGCGCTGCTTCCGGTTCCCGAACCGACCGACCGCGACCGAGTCGTCCGCCGCGATTTCCGCACGGTCGAGTTGGACGACGCACTCTCGCGAGCGGAGCAGGCGGTCGACGACCGCGTCGGCATCATCACGCAGGTCGGCGAACGCGAATCGTTCCCGCTTCCGTACTATGTCGCACAGACTGCCGACACGACTGCCTACGCGGACGCCCGCGCTGCTGAACTCGCAGGCGGTGCTGCGGCGGGGTGGGACGAAGCGTACATGAAGGCACTCGGCGAGGCGCTGGAGCGCTATTCGGCCGGGGTCTACCGGACGAGCGAGTTCGCCGTCGCACCCACGGCTTCTCGACCGAATGCCATCCCGCCGAGTCGGTTCATCAGACCCGACTCGTACCGCGACCCCGACCCGAGCGAACCGATTCAGTGGGTCGACGGCGAACACCTTGAGACCGGAGATACCGTCTCGCTCCCTGCAGAGTTCGTCCACTACCCGCCGCCGACGGAGCGACACAAGCCGTCGATTACGACGGGACTCGGACTCGGAAACTCCGGAACGGAAGCGATTCTCTCGGGATTGTACGAGACTATCGAGCGCGACGCGACGATGCTCGCGTGGTACTCGACGTTCGACCCGCTCGGTCTCGATGTGACTGACGAGACGTTCGAGACCTTGACCACTCGCGCCCGCTCGGAAGACCTCGACGTGACGGCGTTGTTGGTGACGCAGGACGTGGACGTACCCGTCGTCGCCGTTGCCGTCCACCGCGAGGGGGAGTGGCCGAAATTCGCGATGGGGTCCGGGGCCGACCTCGATGCCAACAGCGCCGCCCGCTCGGCGCTCGCGGAGGCGCTACAGAACTGGACCGAACTCCGCGGGATGGGGCCCGAACAGGCTGCGACGCAGGGCGGTGCGATTGCCACCTACGCTGATTTCCCAGACGCTGCTCAGACATTCGTCTCGACGGAAGCGACGATTCCCGCCGACTCGGTTGGGCCGGACAAGATTCCCGAAGGAGCGGACGAACTTGATGCCGTAGTTGAGCGCGTCACGGATGCTGGCCTCGACGCTTACGGCGCTCGAATCACGCCCAGAGATGTCGAGCAACTCGGCTTCGAAGCGGTCCGCGTGTTGGTTCCGGAAGCGCAACCGCTGTTCATCGGTGAACCATTCTTCGCCGACCGCGCGCGCTCGGTCCCGCGTGACCTCGGGTTCGAACCGCGACTGGACCGCGAGTTCCACCCGTTCCCGTAATTGTCTGGATTTCGCGCTGCTAAGTGGCTGACAGCCGGCACGCTCGTGGTCGCGCGGCGACGTGCCGGACTCCCGCGAGTCGCCGCGCGGCGTAGGTTAGAGCATAGGCGCGCTGGCCGCGGCTCTGTATATGAATCTTCGTTCGGAAATGGCAGAAAAAGAGGTGTACGTGCTTAGACGCCGAACGTCGCGCGAAGCATGTCGCGGGTACCCGGCCCGAGACCGACCGCGAGGACGGCGATGAGGAGCAAAATCGCGTAGCGCGGACTGTCTTCGAATATCTGTTCGTCAAACACCCAGACAACCGCCGTCGCCGCGACGAGTTTCACGAGCAGGAACGGCCACGCGTCGCCCGTGATGGCGAGCACCGATTCCGGCAGCGTGGAGGCCGTGAGGTCGACGACTGCTTTGTTCACCGGGTGTTTCGGAATGAGGTTGTTGCCCGCTCCGAGGGCGGTCATCCAGTCGAGACCGACGACGTTTGCGACGCCGTCGATTGCGTGTCCCCAGATGACTACGAATCCGATTCGACCCGTCCCCTCGTTGACCTCGGGTGCGAAACGTTCGACGAGCCACCACGTCGCGGTGGCGACGACCGTCGCTCCGGCAAGGATGACGAGGAGTACCTGCGGATAGAACGTTGCACCTTGTGCGCCGGTGATGCCGGCCCACAGGAGGTAGCCGAGCGTGGTCGCGAGGACGGCTGTCCCGGCTCCGAGCAGGGGTTTCATGTAGTTATCGACGATGCCCTCTCGCTCGGCGACGACGCTCCCGACGACGGCGACCAGCGTGATTGCGAAGACGGTCACGTAGATGACCGGGCTGATGACGAGCGTATTCACTGGGTACGTGATGAGCGCGTCGGCCACGCCGGGTGCGTCGTTTGCGTCTTCGACGACGCGGAACGCGCCGCCAAAGAACATGAATGGGACGAGAGCGAAGAAGAACCGCGGGTCTTCGCCGATGTCGAGGCGACGCAGGAGGAACACGATCCCCGTGAGGGCGATGATGAGGGTGACCATATACCCGACTTCGGAGACGAGGGTGTAGCCGGGGTACGCGACTGGTTCAGCCGCAGCGGCACAGGCCGACGCACTGTCGAGGTACTGGGTCACGCCGCCCGACCGGACAGCACAGACGGCCGAGTTCGCGTCGGCCTGGACCGGTCCCCAGAAGTAGTGCCAGATGAAGCCGTCGTAGACGACACGAGGGAACGCGAGCGACCCGCCGGCGAGTGCGACGAGGAGGGTCACGACGCCGACGCCCCAGAGGCGTTCAGGGTCGAGACCGACTCGCTCTGCTACCGTTGCCATAGCCGAAACCCCGACGGCGGGCCTGTTTAGGGTTCCGGTCTTTCGCATTCAGAGCGCACGCCCCGCCGCCGGAAAGCAGCCGGTTGGTACGGTGCGAGGAGTGCGTTCCCTTCCGTCAGTCCTCGTCTTCGGGTTCTCGAATCGGTAAGACGGGGTCGTCGTACTCGGTGCCGAGAATAACCATCGTCTGCGAGCGGGAGAACCCTTCGAGTTCCGCGATATGGTCGAACATGAGTTCGCGCAGGGCGTCCGTGTCCTCGGCGTACACCCGGAGCATCACGTCCCACTCGCCGGTCGTCAGATTGATTTCTTGAACACCTTCGATGTCTCGTAGTTCCTGCAACGCCTCTTTTTCGTGTCCTTGTTTGACCTGAAAGCCGACCAGCGCCGAGGTTCCGAGTCCAACCTGTCGGGGGTCGATATGGGCGTGGTAACCCTCGATAACGCCGGCATCTTCCATCCGTCCGACTCGGTCGTGGACCGTCGCACTCGACATGTCGATTCGGCGGGCAATCTCGCTGAACGGTGTCCGTGCGTCCTCCATCAGGATACGGAGGATTGCCCGGTCCGTCGCGTCGAGTTTCATACCCTTCCGTACTGAGGGGGTTAACTTCGCACTTGCGGATAGAGGCATCAATCACCTATTGATTGACACGACCGACAAACCGAGAAATGGGATTCAGCAGAGACGGGTCCAGAATCCAGTATCGTCCAACGCAGGTTAGTGGTCTCCGGCTTCGATTTCGCGGGCTGCTTCGAGCACCGCATCGTGGACGTGCCCGTTCGAGGCGACGAGACCGCGCGAATCGTGTCGCCATTCGTTCCCGTCGAGGTCGGTGACCGTGCCGCCAGCCATCCGGATGAGATGGACCCCAGCAACGGAATCCCACGGGTTCGCCCGCTTGTTCGTGATGACGCCGTCGAGCGCGCCGTCGGCGACGAACGAGAGTGCGACTTGCATACTCCCGTAGCGACGCATATCGCCGAAGCGCGTGACGATAGCGCGGGTCGCGGCCGTGTACTCGTCGCGGGCGTCGTAGTTCCACCAAAACGTCGGACAGACGGTACACGTCTCCGGGTCGTCGCGTGTGCTCACGGAAATCTCCTCTCCGTTGTGGTAGGCCGCCCCGTCGTCGGCGGCGTACAGGTCCTCGAACGCGGGGAGTGAGTTCGCGGCGGCGACGGGTTCGCCATCGACCACGGTGGCGACTGACGTTGCCCATATCGGAATGTTGCGGACGAAGTTGTTCGTCCCGTCGATGGGGTCGACAATCCACGCCGCGCCGTCGTCTGGAACCGACTTCAACTCGTCCGCTTCCTCGCCGACGATAGCGTCGTCCGGGAACGCACCGCGGATACGCTCGACGACCCGTTGTTGTGCGTCTCTGTCGGCTTGCGTGACGACATCCGTTTTTCCGTCCTTCGTCTCGACGGAGATTCCTGTTCGGAAGGCGCGTCGTGCGACTGCACCGCCGTTGCGTGCTGCGCGCTGTGCACGGTCCGCACGAGCGTCGAGTTCGTTCATGACCGTGGCAGAACGGGAAGGGGCCTATATCCACCGACCGAAGGCGAGACACCAGTCCGGTGGCTTATCATGATGTAGGACTTATTTTCGTGTCGTGACAGACGCAGTCGACCTCCCGGTGCGCGTTCGCGATGCGCTCACTGCGGCCTTCGGTGACGCCCGAGAAGCGATCCGGAGCGGCGACACTGAGACCGCGCGGGAGTGTACCGAGAAAGCGTCCCGTATTCTTCAGCACAAGGTGCCACCCAGTCCCCTCAAAGAGCAACTGAAACACGGATTGGCGGCCGTCGAGCGGACCGTGGCCGACGCACCGCTCGTCGCATCGGGATATCTCCGACTGATGAAGCAGTTGCTCGACGAGTAAGTAGGGCAGAGCGGCGGTCGGGACACGGGCCGTCCGCTCCGCGGGGGGAAATCGAAAAAAACCGAAACGCAATTTGAAACCCGGG
>NZ_JBZRPK010000058.1:0-773 GCF_058382125.1 Haloferax sp. s1 | reverse complement strand
GGATACACCGTCTCCACCGGGCATGAATCTGGCCGGTGAGTGGGACAAAGCCGTCGAGAGTCGGACGGTCAAAGATCGTGTGTATGAAGCAGCGACGACGCTCACGTCCCCAACCACTGTTGCGGACGTCGCAGAACGTGCCGACTGCACGAAAGAAGGTGCTCGTCCCCATCTTGAGTGGTTCGTCGAAGTCGGGGTCCTCGAAAAAATCGCAGACAATCCTGCACTCTTCGTTCGCAATGAGGCCTACTTTGAGTTCCGTCGCATCACCGAACTGACTCGAGAGTTCAAAACACCTGAAGCGGCTGAGGAAGCAATCGACGAGTACCGAATCCGCGAACGAGAACTCTCGAGCTACTTCGCTGAATCCTCACCCGAGGCGGTTGTTCTTTCCGAGACGACGTACGAAGATCTCGATGAGGCGTACGACAGGTTGAGTGAATGGCGAACTATCACTCGTCGCCTTCGCGAACTTCGTGAAGCCAAATTCCGCCTCGAGTCAAATCACGGTGGGAGTCCAGCCTCGTCGTTCCCCTAACTTCGATGGGACGCACAGATGACCTCAACGAAGAGCGGATGCGAATTCTCGGTGGTCGACTCGCAGATCTCTCGGTAATCGAGACCGTCCAGTACTTCCCGTCTGGAAAGGAAGATCGTGTTGTTGCCACTCTTCGGTCGAATTACTACCCCAACGTCGTGGATACTGCGACTCTCGAAATCCGCCTTCGACTGAATGGAGAGTTCAACTTTCAGTATTTAGAGGAATGGACTGG
>NZ_JBZRPK010000059.1:0-777 GCF_058382125.1 Haloferax sp. s1 | reverse complement strand
GTCGACGAGCGCCTGGTGCTCCTCGTTGGTCGTGCTCCAGGCGGCGCGGCCTGCTTGCCGATCCAGTTAACCGACCGGGGTTCGGGAAGCGTCTCGGCGACCGCCCGAATTCGTTCGCGGGCGCTCATCGACTCGGTCCACGACTGGACGCCATTCCGTGGGGATTCGGACATGCTTGGCACCTCTAGATCTGACTGCGATATGGGAGCGTCGTCACATCGAACGCATCGTAATGCCGGTCGTAGGTGAGGATGTGATCGACCTCCAATTCGACCATGTGTGCGGCGACGACGAAGTCGGTGAATGAGGCATCCAGGTCGGTCCACTCGACGAACATCGTTTTGGCGGCATCGAAGACGTCCGCGGAGACGCCTTCGAACTGATAGAGCGTGCTCTCGTCGAGTGTCGTCAGGAACGACGCTGCGTTCCGCATCGAGGCCTGCTTTTTCAGCCGCGTGGCCGCCTCGTCGACGATGTAATCGTTGACGATAAGTCGACAATAGGGGAGGTCGCCGTCGCCCGCGCCGTCGAGGAGGCTGGCTCGAACGCCCGCCAACAGGCCGAGCGCAAGCTCCGCTGGCCGGTCACGCGCGTCGTGATCGACACCGACAGCGACGACGTTACCGATGCCATCGAGGACCACACCGGCCTCGTCGCCGACCGGCTCAACGCCCGTACCGTCGAGATCGTCGGCGGCGGCGACGCCCGGGGCGAACCGGCCTACCCCGCGGAAGCCGCCACGAGCGAACTCGCCCCGGCCTTCGGGGACGACGCCGG
>NZ_JBZRPK010000060.1:0-779 GCF_058382125.1 Haloferax sp. s1 | reverse complement strand
CGGGAGTTCTCCGATGAAAGACGGTAGCGGAATCGCCAGTAACTTCGATGCCGTCAACTGGGCGGTCGTCAGCGCCATGACGAACAGGCCGACGAGAGCTATCTGACCGACGTTTGACCGAACCTCACTCATCTTCGTCGAGTCGGTTGTGTCGCTCGTCAATCTCGTCGAGGATGTCCAACGTCTTCCGAATGGACGCGCGGACCGCATCGCTCCGGTTTACGAACTTCTTGTCGTCGCCAACGTGCTCGTCGAGGTCGGTGAGCAACTCGTCGGGAATCTCGACACTTATCTTAGCCATACTCTGCGATTCTCATGAGAATACTTAACGCCTTTTCAACGGTCTCAGCGTCGATACTCGGAGTTCAATCCGATTCGGTGGTCGGATTGTGGTTACTCCGCCGCTCCGCGAGCGGGTGCAAGGTCCCGACGTCCGCCGATTGTGATTACGAACAGGACCCCGAGACCGATGCCGTACGCAACCATCAGCGGAATCGTCACCATGAACATCGTCGTGATGCTCGCGGGCGTGAAGACTGCCGAGAGGGCGAGGATGAGAACGGTCACTTCGCGCCAGCGGGTCCGCATCATTTCGTAGGTGATGCCCGCGCTGTTCAGAAGTACCATCAGTATCGGTACGTCGGCGAGGAGACCGATTCCGGCGGTGGTGAAGAAGATGAGCCAGAAGAAGTTCGTGATGCGGTAGGAGATAATCATGTTCGCCGCGATGGCGTCTTCGACGAGGAACGTGATGACCATCGGCGCGATGTAGCTATAGC
>NZ_JBZRPK010000061.1:0-780 GCF_058382125.1 Haloferax sp. s1 | reverse complement strand
CCCGTTGTCTCCTGACGCTCGGCGACACCGTCACGACCGACCACATCAGCCCCGCCGGACCGTTCGGTCCCGACCTCCCGGCCGGACAGTGGCTCATGGACCACGGCGTCGACCCCGTCGACTTCAACACCTACGGCTCCCGCCGCGGGAACCACGAGGTGATGATGCGCGGGACGTTCGCCAACGTCCGTATCGAGAACCAGATGCTCGACGACGTCGAGGGTGGTTACACCATCCACCACCCGACTGACGAAGAGACGACCGTCTTCGAAGCGAGCGAGCGCTACCGCGAAGAAGGAACGCCGCTCGTCGTCCTCTCGGGCGTCGAGTTCGGGACTGGGTCGAGTCGGGACTGGGCGGCAAAGGGTACCGACCTCCTCGGCGTCCGAGCGACCATCGCGGAGAGCTACGAGCGCATCTACCGCGACAACCTCGTCGGCATGGGCGTCCTGCCGCTCCAGTTCGCCGAGGGCGACTCGTGGGAATCGCTCGGACTCGACGGGTCCGAACACTTCGACATTCTCGGTCTCGACGACGGACTCGAAGTCAACGACGAACTCACTGTCGTCGCCGAGAAAGACGACGGCTCGACCGTCGAGTTCCCCGTCACCGCGCAGGTCGGCACGCCCGCCGCGGTGAAATACGTCGAAAACGGCGGTATCCTCCACTACGTCCTCCGTCGCCTGCTGACGCAGGACTGAGTCGTTTCCTTCCCCCGGTCGTCGGCCTTTTTTCGTAATCCGCGCTGGTCGAGTAACTACTTCTACGATGGCGTGGAAC
>NZ_JBZRPK010000625.1:0-10458 GCF_058382125.1 Haloferax sp. s1 | reverse complement strand
GTCTTAGCGTAGACGGTGAGCCAGTCGGCTTCGACGGCGTTTCCGACCCAGTACTTCTCGCCGTTGAGGACGTACCCGTCATCGGTCTTTTCGGCGGTCGTCTCCATGCCAGCCATGTCGGAACCGGTCTGTGGCTCGGAGACGGCGAGTCCCGAAATCTGTTCGTTTTCGGCGACCGGGCGGAGCCACTTTTCTTTCTGTTCTTCGCTGCCGTAGTGCTCCATAATCTCACAGCCGAACGAGGCGAGTTGGAGCGTCAGGGCGATACCGGCATCGGCGCGGTAGAACTCCTCGGAGATGGCGAGAATCTGCTGGAGGTCGAGACCCTTTCCACCGTATTCTTCGGAGATGTCCTGTGCAACAAGTCCCGCTTCCATCCCCGCTTCGAGGATTTCGCGTGGGTACTCGCCGGACTCGTAGTATTCCTCGGCGGCGGGCGCGATGTGTGCTTCGGCGAACTCGCGTGCCTCCTGCTTGAGGGCACGGGCGTGCTCGGGCACGATGGATTCGTCGAGAAGTTCCATACGTTGCCGTGGGTTTGTAAGGTAAAATAGTGTATGGAACCAGTATAAACTTCAAACTCGTTGCCTTTTGAAAGTGTGAGTGGCGTGAAATCAGTTCCCCGATGGAGCCTCCTTGTCAGGTGTCTTCCCCTCGACGAGCGACGAGTCATCGTACTGGTTGCGGAGCACCTTTTTGTCGAACTTCCCGGTCGCCGTCTTCGGAACCTCCTCGATGAAGACGACTTCGTCGGGCGTCCACCACTTCGGGAACTCCGATTTGACGAGTTCGACGATGTTCTGCTTGAGCGCATCTTCGTCCGTGCCGGATTTCGGGACGATGAACGCGACAGGGCGTTCCTGCCAGCGCTCGTGGGGAACGCCGATGACGGTCGCTTCGGCCACGTCGTCGTGGGCCATAATGGCGTTTTCCAGTTCGACCGACGAAATCCACTCGCCGCCGGACTTGATGACGTCCTTTGCTCGGTCGACGATTTTGACGTAGCCGTCTTCGTCGACGGTCACGACGTCGCCGGTCTTCAGCCAGTTCCCTTCGAAGTCCTCCTCGTTCGCCTCGGGGCGTTCGAAGTACTCGGTCGTTACCCACGGCCCGCGAATCCATAGCTCGCCGAAGTCCTCACCGTTCCACGGGACTTCGTTGCCGTCGTCGTCGACGACGCGCATCTCCAGTCCGGGAGCAAGAAGCCCCTGTTTCCCGCGTTTTTCGTACTGCTCTTCTGCGGGGAGGTCCTCCATCCCAGGTTTGAGATGGGCGACTGTTCCGACGGGCGACGTTTCGGTCATCCCCCACGCGTGGAGCACGTCCACGTCGTATTCCTCGTCGAAGCGGCGGATGACCGACTTCGGTGCAGCCGACCCGCCGATGATGATGCGTTCGAGAGAAGAGATGTCGGCGTCGTTCTCGTCGAGGTAGTCGAGGAGACCGAGCCAGACCGTCGGCACGCCCGCGGTCATGGTCACCCCTTCTTCTTCGATGAGCTTTGCGAGGTCCTCGGGTGTCGGTGATGGTCCCGGATAGACGTGTTTCGCACCCGCAGCGGTTGTCGAGAACGGGAGTCCCCACGCGTTGACGTGGAACATCGGGACGACCGGCATGACGACATCTTTCGCACCGATGTCGAGTCCCGACTTGGGGAGCGTCGCCATCGTGTGCGCCCAGAGCATCTGTTGGGAGTACTCGACGCCTTTCGGCTTCCCCGTCGTTCCGGAGGTGTAGCACATCCCCGCCGGCTGTTCTTCCGGAAGGTCCGGCCAGTCGTACTCGCCGGAGTAGTCGGCGATGAACGACTCGTAGTCGGTCACCGGGTCGAGGTCGGTGTCGGGGACTTCCGAGGCCATCACCACGAACTGTTCGACGGAGTCGAAGGCGTTCTCGTCGACTGCGCCGGCGAGTTTCGGCGCTAACGACGGGTCGACGAAGACGAGACGGTCCTGTGCGTTTTCGACGATGTACTGGATGTGATGGTCCGGCAGAAGCGGATTGATGGTGTGTAGCTGCGCACCCATCGAGGGAACGCCGAAGTACGTCTCGAAATGTCGATTGTGGTTCCAACAGAACGTCGCGACCCGGTCACCGGTTTCGATACCGGCGTCGGCGAGTGCCCCCGCGAGTTGGGCGACTCGACCCTCGTACTCCGAGTACGTGTATCGTTCGAGTCCTTCGGCAGTCCGCGAGACGATTTCACGGTCCGGATAGAGTTTGCCTGCCCGCCACAAAAACGGCCGAAGCGTTTGATTGGTAGTGACTACCATACGTTCCCCTTGTGGTAAAACACAATGATTGTTTGGGAAGATACAGCAGGGTGCGGGCTACGGATTCGAAACACACACCAACCGTGTTCACTCGTCGCGGCTGGGTTCGTTGTCGTCCCTGTCGCGGGCTGACTCGTCGTCGGTGTTGCGCTTGTCGTGGGTGGCTTCGTCGGTGGAACCCACTCCGTAGCCGGGTTCGTCGTCGATAGTGTTCCCGTCGTGGTCGAGTCCGTCGTCAGTATCGGACACCTCATTGTCTCCGAGTTCGACAGTGTCGTTTGCGCCCTGCTCGAAGTCGTCTCTATCGGAGATGTCGTTTCGGTTGGAACCACCCTCGCCGTCGGAGGTAGCAGGATTCTCGCCGTTGCTTCCCTTTTCTTCGCCGCCGACCGTGTCGTCTTCAGCGTCGTCGACGATGTCATCTTCAGCATCACCAACTATGTCATGTTCGGCGTCGTCGACGATGAGCGAGTCGGCACCCGGAGAAACGTCGGTATCGGAGTCAGCGTTTGCCTCATCGCTGTCTGAAACGTCGCCGTCCCATTCCGGTTCCGCCTCGGTGACCGGGCGAGCGGCCTCCAGTTGCTCGCGAACAGCCTCACGGTCGACCGTCCCCGAGACCGTCCGCGGAAGTTCGTCCGCCGTCTCGACCAATCGCGGAACCTTGAACCCGGCGAGTTGTTCGCGGCAGAACGTATCGAGCGCGTCTCGGTCCAGCGAGATGTCCGGGTCAGAGGGGACGACGAGTGCGGAGACGCGCTCACCCCACTCGCTGTCCGGGATACCCAGGACGACTGCGTCGTCGATGGCGGGATACTGTCGGAGGACTTCGACCACCTCACCGGGGTCGACGTTCTCACCGCCAGTGATGATACGGTCGTCCTTTCGGTTGAGAACGTACAACAGACCGTCTTCGTCTCGATAGCCGATGTCACCGGTTCGGAGTCCCTCGTCGGTGAATGCCTTCGCTGTCGCGTCTGGATTCCGGTAGTAGCCGGGCGAGACAGTCGGCCCGGAAACGACGATTTCACCGGGCGTACCGGGTTCGACGATGAATCCGCCCTCACCGATAACCGAGAGGTCGGTGAAAAAGAGCGGTCTACCGACGGTTCCGACGGCCGAAAACGCCTCGCGAGGAGTTGCCGTCGCGACTTGGGAGGCCGTCTCGGTCATCCCGTAGGTTGGGTACACCGGAACCGAGTAATTCCGACAGCGCTCGATGAGTTCGTCGGAGGCGGGTGCACCCCCGAGTAGAACGACCCGCAAGGAGTCGGAAAGCGTGCCCCTGCTGTCGAGCATTCGGGTAAGCATCGTCGGGACGAGCGAGACGCCGGTCACGTCGTACTTGCCGATATCGTCTGCAGCACCACCGGCATCGAACCCCTCGCGAAGGACAATAGTCGTCCCGTACAGTGGACTGCGGAGAATCGGCCCGATACCGCCCATGTGGTGCAACGAGAGCGTGACGAGCCATCGGTCGTCCGGTGACAGGCCGAGTCTGAACGACCCGGCGACCGCGTTCGCCAGGAGGTTCCCCATCGTGAGTCGGACGGCCTTCGGCGTGCCGGTCGTCCCCGATGTGAACAAGAGAAGCATCGTCTCGGAGAGGGTCCACCCGGCGGGCGAGATTCGTTTCGGCGCGATAGCCGAGAGGTTGATGACGCCCTCCCAATGGGGTTCGTCGACAGAGACAACAGGGACGTCAGTCGTGGCTTCGACTGCCGTAGACTCCGTCGATTCGCCGCAGACGAGCGTCGTTACGTCAGCGATCTCGATGTTGCGGCTGATTTCGTCCGGCGTCAAGCGTTCACTGACCGGGACGAGGACCGCGCCGAGACGGGTCGCGGCGTGAATGAGGCGGACGTAGTCGATACCGGGGTCGAGGACGACGCCGAGGTGGTCACCCGCTTCGATGCCGAGTGCAGCAAGTTGTCCCGCCGTTTCGGTGACGAGCCCGTCGAGTTCGCGGAACGTCCACGAATCACCCGTCGGGGCGTGAATGAGTGCCCGTCGGTCGGGAGTCGCTGCGACGCGATGCGAAAGCCAATCCCGCATCGGCCCGGCAAAGCCGTGTCTCGTCGGGTCGGTGTCGGCGGTGTCTGTCAAGTCGTCGGTCATCGTTCACCGTGTGTCGTCGGTGCGCTCACCGGCGTGGGTACGCCGGCCGAAGTATCGGAAATCGACATAGGAGGCGCTAGTGGGAGACGAACTCCACGAGTACGCCACCTGTCGATTTCGGATGGAGAAACGCAACGTCGTGTCCCCACGCGCCGGGGCGCGGCTCCTCGTCGATAAGGCCGACACCGGCGTCCCGCGCGGTCTGGAGCGCCCCTTCGATGTCGTCTGTTTCGAGCGCAACGTGATGGATACCGCCCCCGCGCTTGTCGAGGAACTTCGAGATAGCACCTTCCTCGTGGGGTTCGAGCAGTTCGAAGTAACCGTCTTCGAGTTCGAGGAAGACGACCGTCATCCCGTCGAACGTCTCCTCGTGAGCCACCGGCGCGTCGAATAATTCCTCGAACAACGCGGCCAATCCGGCGGCGTCCGGCGTGGCGATTCCGATGTGGTCGAAGTGCATGTCACCTGTTCGTCGGGCGTAACGGATAAACCCAAACGGTTCCACGTACCTGTCATGATTGTAACCACAACGGAGTCTATCACAGGACGCGAAATCACCGAAACCCTCGGAACCGTTCGCGGAAACACGATTCGCGCCCGGAACGTCGGGCGAGACATTACGCAGGGACTCCGAAACATCGTCGGCGGCGAACTCAAGTCCTACACCGGGCTGATGACCGACGCCCGTGACGAGGCGACAGAGCGAATGATAGAGGAGGCCGAGGCAATCGACGCAGACGCCATCGTCGGCGTTCGGTACGTGACATCCGAAGTGACGCAGGGCGCTGCGGAGATTCTCACTTACGGAACCGCCGTCAAACTCGCCGAGAAGCCCGAATAGAACGAAGACAGCGAACGAGCGGCAGTGCCGACGCCAACGATGAGGTTCGCCACCGTAAACATAGTCGCGACCGAGTTGGTGCCGACGAGTTAGAAGGACTTGTCCGGTCCGCCGCTACGACTCCAGTCTATCGAGTCGCCGAGTCATCTCCGAATCGACCCAGTCTGCGAAGAGTTCCATATCCTCGTCGCGGAACTCAGCATACTTGTCGAAGAACCCGGAAACACCGAGAAACCTGACGGCCGCGTAGATGGGACGGCGGGTTTCGTAACCGTCGGGGAGTCCGCCCGCAACCGACCGATACCCGTCGTAGAAGGCGTCGATAATCTCCGCAGGACCCTCAGAGCGAAGCGAGTCGAAGAGTTGGACTTTGGCTCGATAGAGGTCTCTGGCCGGGTCGCCAACGTGTGCGATTTCCCAGTCGAGAAATCCGAGTCCGGACGCGGTCCGGAAGCAATTCGGTTGGGCGAGGTCGCCGTGGAGTAACGCGGCGGGTGCACCGTCCAGCGTCTTTCGGTTCTCGACGACCGCCTGAGTCACTTTGTCGAAGTGATGGTCGAAACGCTCGGAGGGGGCGAGTTCCCGCATGTGGGCAATCGTCTCGACCAGAACGTCGGTCCACGGCCCGGAGTCCAGTTCGAGGGAGGTCGCATCACCATCCGTAATGAGTCCGTGGGTCTCGAACCGGAGTTCGTGAACGCGAGCGAGGGACGCGCCAACTTCTCGGGCGAGTGCGACTCGTTCCGAGGATACAGCGTCCGTCCACAACTCGACGAGATTCGGTCCAGAGACGGGTGCAGTCGCAATATATGGGACTGGACCGTCCGCTTCACGTGTCAAGATTGTCGGGACAGGAACGTCAGTGTGGGAATCCACGTAGGGAATGACAGCGGTCTCGCGGGCAATTCGAGAACCATCATCGTCGCTTGCGACTTTGAGATATACGGTCTCTCTATCGGCGAACTCCACGCAGACTGTGTTGTTCTTCTCGTTCCAAGAGATACCGGCAGAACCGACAGTGTCGGCGTCGCGGTCGGGAAACGCCAGTTCGAGCGCCGACGCGATTCGGTCGTCCATCGGTGGAACGATCACGTAGTACACTATCAAAACTGACGGATAGCTGTCAACAATCGAACGACAGGCCGAGTCTCGGAAGAAGAGCGCGGAGCGGTGGGAACTGCTCGGAAACCGTGGGTGGAAGCGCGGCGTCAGCGGGTGTAGAGCGGACGCGACGGCGGCGAAACCAAACCGGCGTCAGACGGCACCAAGTAGGCCGTCGAAGTCGGAGCGTGGTCGGATTTAATCACCGGCGGTTCGAGCGACAGTCACTTCGAGTTGCGAACCGGGAACGCGGACGTTCACCGGGTCGCGCTCGATGCGGGCGACGGCGACTCGGGCGGCCAGCACGACGCCGACGAACATGGTCGCCACGACCAGCGAAATCACGGGGTAGCTGGCAACGACGACCGCGCCGACGGTCAGTGCGACCATGATGGCCTGCACCGTAAACGACGGGGCGGGTTTGTGCTGGGGTGTGGGATACTCAGATGCGGTACGAGTGTCTTGGGGATGTCTTCGTGACATTCGTTGAGGTGAATGAACAGTCGGATACGATACCGGGGGCTGAACGGGTAAAGAGCCCCACGACGTGACGGTCGCCTCCGAAGAGACGGCTAACTGGTGGTGCAACGTTCGCACCGACAAAGTGGCGACCGACCGTGTGACGAGTTTAGAATCCAATAAGAGGCATCGTAAATCCTCGTTAACAGCCACTCAAGGGTCTGTAATAAGTTTTCTCAGCCGGGTGAAAGTGTAGAACCAGTGACTCGTTGGCGGAGACTGGATATGTGAAAGCGTCTCGACTCAGGCCATTCCGGGTTCGTACTCGCCGAACTCCTCGCGGAGAACGCCGCATATCTCGCCGATTGTCGCGTAGGCTTTGACGGCATCGACGATGAACGGCATGAGGTTGTCGTCCGAGTTCGCGGCCGTCCGAATCGCTTCGAGGGCGGCGTCGACGGCCTCGTCGTCGCGGGCTTCCTTCCGGGCTTCGAGCGATTCCACCTGTTTTTGCTCTTCTTTCTCCGAGACTTCCTGCACTTCGACGGTCGGCTCTTCGTCCACCTGATACTTGTTGACGCCGACGATGGTTCGCTCGCCCGTTTCAATCTCGCGCTGGCGTTCGTACGCCACGTCTTGAATTTCGCCTTGGACCCACTGGTTTTTCACGGCCTTGAGCATCCCGCCGCGTTCGTCGACTTCGTCGAGCAGGTCGAACGCCTCGTCTTCGATGTCGTCGGTCAGGGCTTCGACGTAATAGCTCCCGGCGAGCGGGTCGATAGTGTCCGCCGCGCCGGATTCGTGGGCGAGAATCTGCTGGGTTCGAAGCGCCGTCCGAACCGACTTCTCGGTGGGGAGCGACAGCGCCTCGTCCTTTCCGTTGGTGTGCAGCGACTGCGTCCCGCCGAGGACCGCCGCGAGGGCCTGATAGGCGACGCGGACGACGTTGTTCTCGACCTGCTGGGCGGTGAGCGTCGACCCACCGGTCTGGGTGTGGAACTTCAGTTGCATCGACTTCGGGTTCTCCGCGCCGAAGCGCTCTTCCATGATTTTCGCCCACATGCGCCGGGCGGCGCGGAACTTCGACACCTCTTCGAGGATGTTGTTGTGTGCGTTGAAGAAAAACGAGAGTTGCGGGGCGAAATCGTCCACGTCGAGACCGGCGTCAACCGCGGCCTGCACGTACTGGATGCCGTCGCCGAGGGTGAACGCGACTTCCTGCGCCGCGGTTGACCCGGCCTCGCGGATGTGGTACCCGGAGATAGAGATGGTGTTGAACTTGGGCGTCTCCTCCGCACAGAACTCGAAGATGTCCGTGATGAGTCGCATCGACGGTTCCGGCGGGAAGATGTAGAGATTCCGCGCGATGTACTCTTTCATGATGTCGTTCTGGATGGTCCCGCGGAGTTGCTCGCGGGGCACACCCTGCTTGTCGCCGAGTGCGACGTACATCGCCAAGAGCACTGCTGCGGGTGCGTTGATGGTCATCGACGTGGAGACTTCGCCGAGGTCGATGCCGTCGAAGACCGTTTCCATGTCGTGAAGGCTGTCGATGGCGACGCCGGACTTCCCGACTTCGCCGGCAGCCATCATCGCGTCGGAGTCGTAGCCCATCTGCGTCGGCAGGTCGAACGCGAGGGAGAGTCCCGACGACCCGTTGTCGATGAGATACCGGAAGCGTTCGTTCGTCTCGGCGGCCGTGCCGAACCCGGCGTACTGCCGCATCGTCCAGAGTCGCCCACGGTGCATCGTCGGGTAGACACCGCGCGTGTACGGCTTCTCGCCGGGGAAGCCGATGTCCTCGTCGTAATCGAGGTCCGTATCGGCCGGCGTGTAGAGTCGTTCGACGACGTTCCCACCCGTGTCCGTCGTGAACTCGTCTTTACGTTCCCCGAATCGGTCGAGTGTTGGAGACAGGGTCTCCTCCTCCCACTCGGCTTTCGCCTCCCGAATTTCCTCGAGTTCGTCGGGATCAAACATGGTCGAAGATGTGGTTTGTCCCTACTTAAGCGTAGGCGGGTCGCGGACGGCGGGGGTAACTACCGGAGTAGACGCGGATTCGCACCTCGGCAAGCACGTCACGGAGTCGAACTTTATCCCACAGGCGAACCCTCAATATATATGGACATTGTAAGCGACGAGACACAGCGGTTTCTCACGGCCACCGCGCCCGAACACGACGAAGTGCAAGCCGAGATGGCGGCGTACGCGTCCGAAAACGGATTCCCAATCATCGGTCCCGAAGCGGGTGGCGTCCTCCGGTTTCTTGCCCACCTCAGCGGCGCACGTCGACTGTTCGAGTTCGGTTCGGGGTTCGGCTACTCGGCGACCTGGTTCGCCGAGGGAATGGCCGACGACGCCGAGTTAATCTTGACCGAACACGACCCCGACGAACTCGACATGGCACGCGACTTCCTCGAACGTGCCGGCCTCGCCGACCGGAGTACCTTCCTCGAAGGCGATGCGCTCGAACTCGTCGAAACCGTCGACGGTGAGTTCGACCTCGTCCTGTTCGACCACCAGAAACATCGCTACGCCGAGGCGTTCGATATCGTCCGCGACCGTGTCGAAGTCGGCGGACTCGTCGTCGCCGACAACGTGATGCGTGGTCCGATTGACTTCGGTGCGTTGACCGACTGGAGCGAGGGGACGGCGAAAGCACTCGACGGAGCGAACGCCGACACCCGCGGTATCGCGGCCTACCTCGATGCGGTCCGCGCCGACCCGCGGTACGAGCCCATCGTCCTCCCCATCGGCAACGGTCTCGCAGTCAGCACGCGAGTCGAATAAATCGCTCCGCGGGGGTCGGGCGCGCCGCACCGACGTTCGCCACGCTTTTGAGAGCCGCCCCCCACCCTTCAGGTATGTTTGGAGGCGGCGGGATGAACCCGCGAAAGATGAAGCAGATGATGAAGCAGATGGGTATCGACGTCACCGAGCTTGACGCCGAGGAAGTCGTCATCAAGACGGCCGACGAGGAACTCGTCTTCTCGGACGCGCAGGTCACGCGCATGGACGCACAAGGCCAGGAAACCTACCAAGTCGTCGGCGAACCCGAGACGCGCGAACTCGGCGCTGGTGACGACGCGGCCGACGAGGCTGCTGCCGGAGAAATTCCGGAATCCGACATCGAAATCGTCGCACAGCGTGCTGGCGTCTCGAAGGACGACGCTCGTGAAGCGCTGGAGGCCGAAGACGGCGACCTCGCCGCGGCCATCGCAAAATTCGAGTGATACTCCTCGTCCACGGCGACCGGGAGTACCTCCGTGCGCCCGGTGAAGAACTCCACACCGACCTTGGGATGCTGACGGTCCCCGAGGATGTGGAACCGGGCCAAACGCTGGAGACACACATCGGTGAGGACTTCCTCGTCCGCGAACCCCGCGGGCCGGACCTCTTCAACCATTTCGAGCGCACCGGTGCGCCGATGATGCCGCGCGACATCGGCCTTATCGTGGGCCACACCGGCATCGCGGCGGGCGAACGCGTCCTCGACGCAGGAACCGGGGCGGGCGTCCTCTCGGCGTATCTCGGCCGGCTCGACGGCGACGTGGCGACCCTCGAGCGGAAGGACGACTTCGCCGACGCTGCGCGCGAGGACATGCGACTCGCGGGCGCCGGAGACCACGCCCATGGCCGAAGTGGCGACCACCACCACCGACTCGG
>NZ_JBZRPK010000626.1:0-10470 GCF_058382125.1 Haloferax sp. s1 | reverse complement strand
GCGGAGAGTAGTTCGGAACTCGTCGAGCGCTACCTGCCCGACGCATTCCTGTTCGCTATCATCCTGACGGGGGTCGCATACATACTGGCGTTCGTCTCCGTCTCGTCGGGCACGGGGACAAGCACCGTCAGTCACGCGAGCAACATCCTGATGGACGGGTGGTACGGCGGGTTCTGGAACCTGCTTTCGTTCGGGATGCAGATGACACTCATTTTGATGACGGGCTACGCGCTCGCACAGACGCGACCGGTCGATAGGCTCCTCACCAAACTCGCGAGAGTTCCGGACACCGAGCGGGGAGCCGCCGCGATGGTTCCCGTCGTCGCCGCCGGGGCGTCGTTCGTCCACTGGGGGCTTGGGTTGGTGGTCGGCGCGCTGTTCGCCCGGAAGGTTGCAACCGAAATTCGCGGCATCGACTTCCCAATCGTCGTCGCTGGCGCGTACGCCGGATTCGTGGTCTGGCACGGCGGCCTCGCCGGGTCGATTCCGCTCTTGTTGAACACTGACGGGAACTTCCTCATCGAAGCCGGTGTTCTCGATACGACGTTCGGTACCGGTGGCACCATCTTCACCGTGGCGAACCTCGCTCTCGTGGCTGTGGTCGGCTTCCTCTTTCTCCCCGTGCTGTTCGCGTTGATGTACCCGAAGTCGGACGCGAAGAAGACGCCCATCGACCCCGAGGAGTTGGAAGCAGCGACCGACGGCGGCGAGCGAATGGACAATTCGGGAGCCTCGTCGGATGCACGGTCCGACGGTGGTACGGCGAACGTCTCGCTTCCCGAGGATGCATCCCTTGCGACGCGTATCGAGCATTCGTCCCTCATCGGCATGGGTATCGGTCTCGTCGGCTTACTGGCCGTTGGCCTGTTCTTCTGGGACGGAATTCAGGCGGGAACGATGCCGTGGAACAACCTGAACCTGAATATCGTCAACTTCGCGTTTCTCTTCCTCGGACTCCTGTTCCACAGGACACCCAAGGCGTATATCGAAGCTATCGTCGAAGCGGTCGAGAACGTCTGGGGAATCATCCTTCAGTTCCCCTTCTACGCTGGCATCATGGGCATCATGGCCTACGCGCCGGAGGGGTCAGTCAGCCTCGCAACGCAAATTGCACAGGGGATGGTCGCCGTCGCACCCGATGGGACGCTCCCGGTGTTCGCCTTCTTCACCGCCGGTCTCGTGAACTTCTTCGTCCCGTCCGGCGGGGGCGAGTGGGCTGTCATCGGCGAGACGCTCGTCACGGCCGCGAAAGCGTCCGGCGAGTCGATTCCTCGGGTCGCCATCGCCGCAGCGTGGGGAGACGCGTGGACCAACATGATTCAGCCGTTCTGGGCCATTCCGCTTCTCGCCATCAGCGGTCTCTCAGTCCGCGACATCATGGGCTACTGCGTGATGGTACTCTTCGGCGTGGGCGTCATCGTCGCTGTCGGCGTCAGCGTGCTCCCGATGTGACCGCAAAAAGAATCGAAAATCGGATTCGAGACGACTGAGTTCGAGACGAACTGAAACGGAGGCGGCCTCAGTTTCCTTTCTCGACGGGCGCGCCGACGAGGTTGCCCCACTCCGTCCACGAGCCGTCGTAGTTGGTGACGTTCTCGTAGCCGAGGAGTTCGTGCAGGGCGAACCATGCGATGGACGAACGCTCGCCGATGCGGCAGTAGGCGATGGTGGACTGGTCGCCTTCGATGTCTTCCTTCGCGTAGAGTTCGCGGAGTTCGTCGGCCGACTTGAACGTGCCGTCGGCGTTGACCGTTGCGGCCCACGAGATGTTGCTGGCACCCGGGACGTGGCCGCCGCGCTGGGCGGTCTCCTGCAGTCCCGGCGGGGCGAGAATCTCGCCGGAGAACTCTTCAGGCGAGCGAACGTCGACGAGCGGCAGACCCTTGTCGATTGCCTTTTCGACGTCGTCGCGGTAGGCGCGGATGTCCTCGAACGGACCCTTCGCCGTGTAGTCTTGCTCCGAGAAGGACGGGGTTTCGTCGGTGGTCGGGTAGTCGTTGTCGATCCAGAAGTCGCGGCCGCCGTTCATGAGGTGAACGTCCTCGTGGCCGTAGTACTTGAACTGCCAGTAGGTGTAGGCAGCGAACCAGTTCGAGTTGTCACCGTAGAGGACGACCGTCGAATCCTCCGAGATGCCGTGGGAGCCGAGAAGGTCCTCGAAGTCCTCCTTCGTCAGTATGTCGCGAGTCGTCTGGTCCTGAAGCTGGGATTCCCAGTTGAAGCCGATGGCACCGGGTGCGTGACTTTCGTCGTACGCCTCGGTGTCAACGTCGACTTCGACAAGTCGGTACGCCGGGTCGTCGCTCTGGAAGTCGTCGAGGTGGGATTCCACCCAGTCCGCAGAGACGAGTACGTCCTTTGCGTAATCGGAGTTTGACATCGCATCTTCCCATACGAAACCGAACCCCATAACTTTCACATCGACGGCATGTACATCCTGACCCCGGGTGATGCGGCAAGTATCACCCAGAATTTGGGGGTTCGGCCGTCGGGTGGGTCCCCATAACCGGTGTTTGGCGGGTTTTGAAGTCGTTTTTTCGATATACCGGCAACATACTCTGCTACTCCGGACACGGGGCGAGGGGTGCGAGGAGCCGCGAACCTAAATCCACGGAATGGATACGTGGGCGCATGGTAGACGTGGTCTCTGCGACGTGGCTCGCGGACCGACTTGACGATGTTCGCGTAGTTGACGTGCGAGACGGTTGGGAATTCGACGGTATCGGACATCTTCCGAGTGCCGTCTCGATTCCATTCGACGAGTTTCGAAGCGCCGATGGTGACACGGGTATGCTCCCCGGTCGAGACGTATGGTCCGACCTCATGTCGAATGCGGGTATCGCGGCCGATGACGAGGTAGTCGCCTACGACGACACCCACGGCGTCTTCGCGGCCCGGTTTCTCGTGACGGCGCTGTTGTACGGCCACGACTCCGAGAAGTTGCATCTCCTCGACGGCGACTTCAGCGCGTGGAACCGCGAGCACGAAACGACGACCGAGGCGACCGAGGTGGCCGCGACGACCTACGAACCCTCCGACCCCGAAACGACACCGCTCGTCGATTTCGAGACGGTCCAAGCGGCACTCGACGAGCCAGAAGCGGTCATCGTCGACACTCGCGAGCCAGAAGAGTTTGTGGAAGGGCACCTCCCCGGCGCAGTCAACCTCGATTGGCGCGAACTCGTCGACGACGAGACCCGCGGGCTGAAACCACGCGAAGAAATCGACGCGATTCTCGAAGGGGTCGGAATCACGCCCGACCGGCGAGTCGTGCTCTACTGCAACACTGCGCGCCGAATCAGCCATACCTACGTCGTCCTCTCACATCTCGACTATGACAATGTCGAGTTCTACGAGGGCAGCCTCACGGAATGGGAAGCCCGCGACGGGGCTATTATCGAAGGATAGTCCACGACAGTACTCTTGTTAATACACGTTCATTAGTCAAAGCGGTTCCCTCGAATACAGCCGTTTCACAACCTCTCAGCCGGGAGTATCGAAACCGGACGTATCACGGGCGTTAAATACCACACAGTACAACAACCCGGTAATGAGACGACGGACCTTCTTGAAGGCCGCCGGTGCGAGTGGTGCTTCGGCACTCCTCGCCGGATGTACCGGAACAGGTGGCGAATCGACGACGACCGAGCAGTCTGGTGGGGCTACGGAGACGACAACGACGCAAGGGACAACCACAGGCGGGGAGTCTCCGACACTCACCATCGGAACCTACGGGCCGTTCGTTGACACGGTGAGTTCGAGCCCCGGTCCGTGGCTGAAAGACCAGTTCGAATCCGAGTTCGATGCAACACTGAAGTGGCAGACACCCGATTCGGGCGTCAATCACTACATCGAGCGCTCACACCGCGGCGTCGAATCCGGTGCCGACCTTTACGTCGGCCTCGACGCGCAGATGCTCGTCCGCATCGACGAGAACCTCGACGGCGAACTGTTCACGCCGACCGAAGGACTCTCTCACAGTGGCGACGTGAACGAAGAACTCGAATTCGACCCCAAGGGACGCGCCGTCCCCTACGACACAGGCTACGTATCTATCGTCTACAACGAGACGCTAGGCGACGACGGGGCGTTCACCGCGCCGAAGACGTTCGACGAGCTGCTCAAACCCGAATTCGAGGGGACGCTTCTCGCACAGAATCCCACGTCGTCGGGGACGGGGAAGGCGTTCTTACTCCACACCATCGACGCGAAAGGTGAAGATGGCTACCTCGACTACTGGGCCAAGTTGAAGGAAAACGGCGTCCGCGTTCTCGGCGGATGGGAACCAGCCTACAACGCCTACTCGAAGGGCGAGGCCCCGATGGTCGTCTCGTACTCGACCGACCAGGTCTATGCCGCAGAGTCCGGCGAGGACATGGCCAAACACCAGATTCGATTCCTGAACGACCAGGGCTACGCCAACCCCGAAGGGATGGCCACCTTCGCCGACGCCGCCAACCCAGAACTCGCAACCGAGTTCATGGACTTCATGCTTCGGCCCGAAGTGCAGGCCGAAATCGCCGTCCGGAACGTTGCGTTCCCGGCGACAACCACCGCTGAACTCCCCGCCGACTTCGCCAAATACGCCCACGAACCGCCGGAAGCCGTCACGTTCTCCTACGACCGCCTCAAGGGTAACCTGAGTGACTGGACCGACGCGTGGGAACAAGAGTTCGCAAGCAAGTGAGGTGAGCGGAATCCCGGCACGCCGGGTCACTCGCCTGCTCGAACAGCGACTGCTCTCGGTCGTCGCGGCGGCCACCGCCGTCATCCTCCTCGTCCTCTTTTATTACCCCGTCGCCACCGTTTTCGCTGACGCGGTGCTCGAAGAGGGCGGGTTTACCCTCGACCCCATCATTTCGATTCTGACGAACGAGTTCTATCTGGTCGATATTATCTGGTTTACGGCGAAGCAGGCGTTCTACTCGACTATCGCCAGTCTCGCGCTCGGGCTTCCCGCCGCGTGGTTGTTCTCCCGCTTCGAGTTCCCCGGCCGCGAGACGCTTCGTTCGCTCACCATCCTCCCGTTCGTCATGCCCTCTATCATGGTCGCTATCGGGTTCGTTGCGACGTTTGGCCGCAACGGGACGCTCAATCGCGCACTCTCGGTCGTCGGTCTCCCGCCGGTCGAGTTACTGTTTACGCTCGAAGCCATCATCGTCGCCCACGCGTTCTACAACGCGCCGCTCGTCGCCCGCATCGTCACCGCCGCGTGGGAGAGTGTCGACGCCCGAACCGTCGAAACGGCCCGCTCGCTCGGTGCGAATCCTCGTCGGGCCTTCCGCGACGTGGTCCTTCCGCAACTCCTTCCGTCGGTCGGTATCGGCGCGACCCTGACGTTCATCTTTACGTTCGCGTCGTTTCCCATCGTCCTCGCGCTCGGCGGGTTCCAACTGGCGACCATCGAGGTGTTCGTCTACTCGAAGGTCCGCGACCTCGCCTACGCCGAAGCGGCCAGTCTGGCAGTCATCGAGACAGTCATCTCGCTCACGCTAACGGCGGTGTACCTCTGGTACGAGGCGAATCAGCGTGCTGCCGGTGGAGCGGCAAGCCCGCTTCCGCGACAGTCCGTGCTCCCGGCCGACTGGACGCCGAAAGCAGCCCTCAGAACAGTCGGTATCGCCGGATACGGAATCATCATCGGACTCGTCTTCATCGTCCCGATTGCGAGCATGGTTCTCGCGAGCGTCACCGGCGGCGACGGCGGGTTTACCCTCTCGCATTACGCATTCCTCGTCGAGCGGCAGGCGACCGGCGCGAGCTTTCAGGTAAAGCCGCTTCCAGCCATCTGGAATTCGCTCGTCTTCGCCGCGGGAACGCTCCTCGTCGCCGTCCCGATGGGCGTGACGATGGCCATCCTCACGACTCGGCAGTACCGCGGCCGCGGTCTTATCAACGTGCTCTCGATGGCCCCCTTTGCGGTTTCGGGTATCGTCGTCGGTCTCGGTCTGCTCCGCGGTCTCGTCTTCGGCGTGGACGTGTTCGGAACCCGAATCCGCGTCACCGGGACGCTCGCAATCATCGCCGCCCACTCGGTCGGTGCGTACCCCTTCGTCACGCGAAATGTGGCACCCCTGTTTTCCCGACTCGACGGCCGACTCGTGGAGTCAGCCCGGTCGCTCGGTGCGACCCGAACTCGCGCACTCCTCGACATCGAGTTGCCCCTCGTCTGGACCGGCGTCGTCGCCGGGGCCGCCTTCGCCGTCGCTATCAGTATCGGCGAGTTCGACTCGACGATTATCCTCGCGGAAGGGTCGGGAAGCTACACGATGCCCGTTGCGGTCGAACGGTTCCTCGGCCGCCGACTCGGTCCCGCGACGGCGATGGGGTGTGTCCTCCTCGTCGTCACCTCGATGAGCTTCGTCGTCATAGACCGATTCGGTGGAAGGGGTGAGCTATGAACGGCGACAAGTGGAGGGTTATGAGCGGCAGCAAGCGGAGAGTTATGAACGGCGACAAGCGGAGAGTTATGAGTGTCCGTACACGACCGACTGATGTGATTCCGGAGGTGAATCCATGAGACTCGAACTCGACGACGTATCCAAGCGCTACGGGACAGCGACCGCACTCGATTCGGTCTCGCTGTCTGTCGGGGAAGGAGAGTTCTTCACGCTCGTCGGCCCCTCGGGGTGCGGCAAGACGACGACGCTCCGGTGTATTGCCGGATTCGAGTCGCCGACAGAGGGTGCCGTCCGCTTCGACGGCGAGTCGATGGCGGGAGTTCCACCTGAATCGAGAGGGGTCGGCGTCGTGTTTCAGAATTACGCGCTGTTTCCCCATCTGACCGTCGGCGAGAACGTCGCCTACGGCCTTCGGTTTACGGACCCACCGGGTGGTGCCACCCGCGACGAGCGCGTCGCCGAACTCCTCGAACTCGTCGACCTCTCCGGGTTCGAGGACCGCGACCCCGATTCGCTTTCTGGTGGGCAACAACAGCGGGTTGCGCTCGCTCGCGCCCTCGCGCCCGGCCCGGACCTCCTTCTTCTGGACGAGCCGATGTCGGCGCTGGACGCCCGTCTTCGGGACCGACTCCGCCGACAAGTCAAGCGCATCCAGTCGGAACTCGGGGTGACGACCGTCTACGTCACCCACGACCAATCCGAGGCGCTGGCCGTCTCTGACCGCGTGGCGGTGCTCAACCGCGGGCGCGTGGAACAGGTCGGCAACCCCCGCGACGTGTATCACCGGCCGCAGACCAGATTCGTCGCGGAGTTCGTCGGTGAGAACAACGTCCTCGACGCGGTCGTGGAGTCTCGACCGGAAACGGGGGGGTTGCGAGTCGGTACCGAAGACCAGGTATTCACGCTCTCCGAGGGCGGCCGCACGTTCGGCGAATCACTGTCGCCAAGTACGTCGGATGCCGCTCCCGGCGAGTCGATTACGTTCTGCGTCCGGCCCGAAGCGCTCCGCGTCGGTGCCGGTCAAAACCGGATTCGCGGGACCATCGTCGATGCCGAGTTTCAGGGCGCGACGACACGTATCAGACTCGACTGGAGCGGGACCGAAGTGTCGGTGACAATCGACGACGACACAGAGCGCGGTGACGGTCGATTCGAACTCGGGTCGGAACTCGAAGTCGGGTTCAACCCCGACGCGGCGCATATCGTCGAGTGAAAACCAGGATTTTATCGGTCGATTCGGGAGCCTAGGGCGCGACGCCGACGGTCAGAAGCGTTCCGAAGGTCCGATAGCGGTCGACCATATCCTCGCGGGTCTCCCAATCGTCGGTGGGGAACGCTTCAGCCGGCGGAATTTCGATGTCCATGTCGGCGATGGAGTCCTGTTCGGCGACGTAGAGACCGGCGTCGCGGAAGGCCTCGCGATACTCCTCGTGTGTCCAGCGGGTCATGTCGATGGAAATCATCTCCTGCCACTCGTGAGAGTGGATATTCTCCTCGTAGTAGTTGACGGCGCAGAAGAACGTGCCGCCCGGCTTGAGGATGCGAGCGACCTCTTCGAGAGTGTGGTGTGGGTCGGCGGCGTAGTAAAACGCCTCCATCGACCAGATGTGGTCGACGCTGTTGTCGTCGAACGGAAGGTCGTCGAAGTCGCCGACGAGGAACGTGAGGTCGTCGGTATCGGTGTACTCGCGGGCGTTCTGGACCATCTCGGGCGAGCCATCGAGACCGAAACCGCGACCGGTTCCTTTCGTGTCGTGGAGGGCGCGGAGGGCGTAGCCGCTTCCCGTCCCGAGGTCGACAACGGTATCGCCTTCTTCGACCGGCATCCGTGCGAGGGCGTGCTTCGCAGTGTGCCAGTGTCGGTCCTCCATGCCTTTGTCGCGGCCGTCGGCCGCCCAGGCGTCGAACTCGTCGCGAACGCTCATACTCGAACCTTACAGTGTGGGGACTAAATCAGTTCGGAGCGCGACGACGGATAATTCGATATCCCCCTCACTCGGTGCTGCCGCCGCGCCTTTTAATTACCGCCGACGCCACGACCGGAGTATGGTCGGGGTCCGCCGCCGATTCGCGCTTGCCGACACCGCACAGCAGATTGTCGGCGGGTTCCTCCTCGCCGGACCGTTCGTCGTGACCGAGGAGGTGTGGGTGCTCGCGCGGAGCATGTCGCTCTTGCAGGCGATTCTCACGGTCGTTATCGTCCTCGCGGTCGGCTACGGCGCGCTCTACAAGGCCGACAACCGTGACCCGGACAGAGAACGTGAGGTCGGCGGGGTTCCGGTTCGATTTATCTCACTCATCAGCGTCGCGTATCTCTCCGTGTTCATCCTCGCTATCGCATTCGACGCGCCGGGAACCTTCCTCTCGGACGTGTCGGGGCGCATCATCTTCGACGCGATGGGAATCAAACTCGACCTCGCTGTACTGGCGATTACGCTCAAGGCGACGAGCGTCGGTGCGGTGTTCAGTGTCATCGGTGCGGCGACGGCTGACTCGCTGTTCTAATCGCCGCAACGGCGAATTCCTGTCTAATCACGACGGCTCACGGCGGCTGTGCTAATCGCGATGACGGCTGACTCGCTGTATGGGGCTGTGGCGACCCACAGTTTCCCAATCAGGTAGTCGAAATGGCATGAAGGATTAAGTCGGCAGAGTAACTGCTTGAGGTATGGATTACGAGCTCGCCATCGAAGACGCGCCCGAGACGATTCCGGGCGGCACAGGAATCCTGCTCCTTCATCCGAGTATCGGCGAGACTGACCGCATCGATACGGACTTCTTCAAGGTCGACACCGACCAGTTCCTCGTCATCTCGACGCGCACCACCGCACGCGAGGTCGAACAGAAGATTGAGCACTACGAAGTCGATGAATCCCGCGCAATCATCCTCGACACGCTCTCTATCGAACGTGGTTACTCCCGACGAAGCGCCGACAACATTTACTACGTCGCCGCGCCCGACGACCTCGACACCATCGTCGAAAAGACCCGACAGTTCTTGGAGAGTTACGACGGGAAACTCCGACTCAGCGTCGATTCGGTGACGGAGATGGCTTACTACGCCGACGAAGACCGCGCCTTCGAGGCGACAAAGCGAATCCTCGAACTCCTCAACGAGTACGACGCGGTCGGACTGTTCCACCTCTCGAAAGAAGTCCACGACCAAGAGACGCTCGACCGGTTTCGCGAGTTGTTCGACGGCGTTGTCGACCTCGACGAAGACGGCAGCGTCACGACGGACTTCTAACTCGAAGACGAACTCCCTCAGTTCAGGAGCACGGCGCGTCGCGTGCCGACACTCGGTTACCTACTCGTCTGTGTCGCGGGCGTCCTGGCCCTCCGCGAGTTGCTCGAACGTCTTTTCTGCCCACTTGACCGCGTAGGTTGGGCCATGGTCGAGGTACGCCGCGGTGTCGAGAGCGGCAAACGGCGCGGGCAAGTCGCGCTCGTGTTTGATGGCCGAGCACGCGAACTCGGTCGCCTCGGGGAACGACAGTCGCCCGAGTGCAACCAACCGCGGGAGATTCGCCAGTCTGTCGTCCAGTCGCTCGCCCGCATCGACCCACGCATCGTGGAGGCGGTCGTATCTGCCGTCCCACGAGGCAAACTCCTCGCGGGTCTGAAGTCCCACCCAACCCTCGTAGAGAGCGGCGGCAACCTGATACGTCTCGCTCGGGCCGAGGGGCATCGCCGCTTCGAGGTCGCGATACTGCTCGCCGAAGAACGGCAGGAAGTGTTCCGGGATGTCGTCAGTTCCCGCTTGAACGAGCGCCTCGGCGATGAGGAAGTCCAGAAAGTCGTCCGGAGTCCCCTTCGCGCGGTACTTCACCAACACGACCGGGGGCGTCGTCTGCCAAGTCCACGTCACGGTTCCGTCGCCGGGCATCCCGATGGTGAAATCCGAGGAGGCGTATCGGCGTAGCGCCTTCGGGACATCGTCTGGTAGCCACTCAGCGGGATACGCCGCCGGGGAGAGCATATCGACTACGAGACCGAGGTTCTCCGCTTCTTCCGGGGGGATAGTGTCTAAATCCTCGTTTACATTCAATACGAGTGTGCTGGGGTCTTA
>NZ_JBZRPK010000627.1:0-10475 GCF_058382125.1 Haloferax sp. s1 | reverse complement strand
GTGTAATTCTACTCACCAATCCAATCAGTCAGTCAGCCGTCCAGCTATTCGGTCGCTTCTCGTTTCTCTGCGGCCACGGCCTCCGGTTCGGCTGCTACGTCGGTGAACTCGAACCGCGCCCCGCCGGACGATGACGCCACGAGGTCGACTGACCAGCCGTGGGCGTCGGCGATTGATTTGACGATAGGAAGGCCGAAGCCGGTGCCGTCTTCGTGTGTCGTGTAGCCACGTTCGAACACGTTTTCTCGCTCCCGCTCGGGGATTCCGGGACCGTCGTCTTCGACGTAGAACCCGTCGTCCAGCGCACCGACAGTAACAGTGATTGAGCGGTCGTCGGACGCGAACTCGTCTGTCTCACCGTGTTCTACCGAGTTCCGAAACAGGTTTTCGAGCAGTTGGCGGAGTCGCCCCCGGTCGGCAGCAATCGTCCGGTCCAGTCGAACATCGAGCGTGGCGTCGCCGACGGCGGTACTGTCCCATGCCTCCTGTGCGACCGTCTTCAGGGCAACCGGTGTCACGTCCGTCAGTGTCTCCCCCTGCCGGGCGAGCGTCAGCAGGTCTTCGATGATTGTCTCCATCCGGTCGTGGGCTTCTTCGACCCGTTGGAAGTACTGGTCGTCACCGGTCTCCTGTGCCAGTTCCAGATAGCCGCAGGCGACCGTAAGCGGGTTTCGCAGGTCGTGGGAGACGACCGAAGCGAACTCATCGAGGCGCTCGTTCTGGCGCTGGAGTTGTCGTTCGCGCTCCGTACGCTCAGTGATGTCGCGGACGAGAACGAGTGTTCCCGTGGTCAGCGACTCCTCGCCGAGCGGTGTCGTCTCCACCAACAGGTCCCGTTCCTCGCCGTCGAGTGTGACCGTCGCCTCCGCGTTGGGAGTTGCAGGAAGCGCAGCAACGACTTCGGGTAACAACACGTCGTCGACCAACTGCCCGTATGACCCTTCGAGCGAACGGGTGAGGAGTCGCTCACTCGCTGGATTCGCATCGAGCACTCGCCTGTCGTTGTCGAGGACGATGGCGGCGTCGTGCATCGACTCGATGACGGACTCCCATGCGACCGGAACGAGCGTGAACAGTCGGTGTCGGAAGACACTCCACGCGACGGCTGCCGAGGTGAGCGAAAACGCCAGTGCGGGGAGGTTTAGGCCCGAAACGGGACTCAGGTCGGTGATGTAGATGATGCCACCAGCCGCAGGGATGAGACCGCCGACGAGCAACCCGAGTGTCTGTTTTCGATGGATTCCACTAGCACGGAAGAGCGTCCGAACGAGGATGCCGACGCCCGCGAAGACGAGTACGTACGCGTAGATGATGTAGACAGTGAACGCGACGCCGTGTTCGTTCACGAGGACGACGTACCCAGGCTGCGTGGAGAGCCGCAGGTCGGTCCAGATGAGTTTGTGCCACTGGTTCGTCAGGACGAGTCCGATTGTGACGACAGGGACACTCCCGAGGGCCGCCCACGCCGACCGCGGCAAATCATCAAATCCGGCGTGACGCATCACGTACGCGAACCACAGCAACGGGAGCGGCGCGATACCGAAGTAGCCGAGTTGGTTCAAAAGCACCTTGGTCGCGAAGCCGGTTCGGGAGAGTTCGAGCGCGTACAGCCCCATCCAGAGCCCCGATGCGAACAACAGGAGTGCACCGAGTGCCGCGCCCGGGATGAGGCGGCGTTCCGTCTGGCGGTGGAGAAGATACAGTCCGAGGGCTACGAAGAGACCGGCACCGACCCCAAGCGGAATCGTGTACGGCGTAGCCTGCCATTGAGACGCGCCCTGCATGCTCCGCACTCTATCGACCGGGGTTAAAATTCCCCCGTCGAAACCGGCACTGACCACATCAGAAAGGACTTTCCGCCGCACATCGAAATCCGGGCTATGATAGGTATCGTCGGCGGCGGCATTGCGGGTCTCGCTGCGGCGCACCGACTCCGTAACCGGGGTCACGACGTTCGAATCTTCGAGGCGGCCGACTCACTCGGCGGCCTCGCGGCCACCTACGAGACGAAAGGCGCCGACATCGAGCGGTACTACCATCACCTCTCGAAATCCGAAGAGACCATCGTCGAACTCGCCGAAGAACTCGGCCTCGGCGACGACTTAGAGTGGCGCATCGGCAAGAACGCCTACTACGTCGACGGAGTAGCCCACCCGCTGGACACCGCGTGGCAAATCGCGGCCTATCCGCACATGAGCTTCTACGACAAGTTCCGCCTCGGAATGCTCACGCTCGGTGTCGACGTTCGCGGCGGGATTCCGGACGTCAACGCCTACGAGACGCTCTCGGAGTACGAACACACGCCCATCAAGGATTTCGTCGTCGAACACACGACGGAGGGCGTCTACGACAACTTCGTCGACCCGCTCTTGGATGGGAAGTTCGGCGAGCGCAAACACGACGTGTCGGCGGCGTGGTTCCTCGGACGCGTCCGTTTCCGCGGCGAGCGTGACCTCCTCCGCGGCGAGAAACTCGGGTACTTCGACGGCGGTTTCGAGCCGCTTATCGACGCCCTCGTAGGCGCGGTTGGCCGCGAAAACATCCAAACCGGCGCTCGCGTGACTGAACTCGACACCGACGGCGAGGAAGTAAGCACGTTGACCGTCGAAACAGAAGACGGAACCGAAACCCACGAGGTCGATTCGGTGATTGTCGCGACGAGGCCGAACGTGCTCGACGACCTGACCGGATTCGAGTGCGACATCGACTTCCAGGGCGCAGTCTGCGGCCTCGCGACGATGTCCGAGTCGCTGATGGACACCTACTGGCGCAACATCGCCCGCGACGCGCCCTTTGGCTCGCTCATCGAGCACACGAACTTCATCCCGAAAGAGCGCTACGGCGGCGACCACCTCCTCTACATCGCAAGCTACGTACAGGGACCCCACGAGGACCTCTGGCAGATGGACGACGACGAAGTCTACGACGTGTGGTTCGACGAAATCGAATCCATGTACCCCGACTTCGACCGCTCGGCCGTCGAGGAGTTCCGCGTCTCCCGGAACCCCCGTGCCGGGCCGGTGTACGAACGCGGCTACCTCGACCTCGTCGTTCCCTACGACCTCGCAGACGACGTCGCCGAGGGCGTCTACTACGCCGGAATGGCGTCCGAAGCGCAGTACCCCGAGCGCTCGCTGAACGGCGGTATCGTCGCGGGCTACGAAGTCGCCGACCGAATCGTCGACCGACTGTAATCGGCTGCTCTCTCGGCGTACGTCCCGATTTGCGTTTTCCATGCGTCCACCGCGAAGCGACAGCTCATACCACGCTTACCGGCAATCTGTTTTCTATTCGAAACCCCTTTTGAACTCGCTGACTGACTAGTCAGTTAGTGAGTTCTGACGAAACGTCTGACCAATCGGTCCCCGACGACGTTCACCAAACGTTGATGGAGGCGACCTATCGGGCGCTGTGTGCCCACGGGTACGCCGATTTGACGATGCAACGAATCGCCGACGAGGCTGGAAAGAGCAAGTCCCTCCTCCACTACCACTACGGGACGAAGCGCGAACTACTCGTCGCGTTTCTCGGCTTCCTCTTCGAGCGCTTCGAAAAGCGGGTCGAAGCGACCGAAGGCGACGCTCCTGAGGAGCGACTTCGATTCCTCCTCGACAAGATGGTCCCGGACGAGGACGACGACGGCGAGTACGACCGCTTCGGTCTCGCCTTGGCGGAGATTCGGACGCAAGCACCCTACGTGGAGACCTACCGCGAGCAAATCGCCCAGAGCGAGGCGGCAATTCGCGGGCGGTTCGCCGATGTCATCCGCGACGGTATCGAACAGGGCGTCTTCCGCGAGGTCGACGCCGACCGCACGGCGACGCTCCTCTTCGCTGCGCTCGACGGTGCACGACTGCAACGGGTCGTCGTGGCCGAACCGACGGCGGAAGGTGATCGAACGCCCGCACACGAAGCGCCGCACGATGTGCGCGCCGCGCTCGACGAGTTCGTCGTGTCGCACCTCGTCCGCGAGGAGGGAACCTGATGAGCGCGAAACCGAAGGACGTCGACCTCGTCGACGGCGACCTCGTCAAGCCGATGTTGGTGCTGTCGCTTCCAATCGTGCTCTCGCAGTTGATGCAGGTCGCGTACAACCTCGCGGACACCTTCTGGGTCGGCCGCGTCGGTGCCGATGCGGTCTCGGCCCTCTCGTTCTCGTGGCCGCTCGTCTTCCTCATGATTTCTTTCGGCGGCGGGTTCACCGTCGCCGGGACGGTGCTGGTCGCTCAGAACAAGGGCGCAGGTAACCACGACCAGGTCAACCGCGTCGCCGGACAGACCCTCGGGTTCGTCATTCTCCTGTCGACCGGGTTCGCCATCCTCGGCTACTTCCTGACGCCGATACTGCTCCCGCTCATCGGGACGACGCCGGGAACACAAGTTCACCGCCTCTCGGTCGACTACACGCGAACCATCTTCCTCGGTGTCGCGTTCATGTTCGGCTTCTTCATCTTCCAGGCGCTGCTCCGCGGATGGGGTGACACCAAGACGCCGATGTATCTGATGGCGTTCGGTGTCGTCCTCAACGTCTTCCTCGACCCGTTTCTTATCCTCGGGTTCGACGCGAACCCCGTCTTTGCGGTGCTCGGTCTCGACGGCCTCCGCCAGTGGCTCCTCGTACAGACCGGCTTCCACGGATTCGGCGTGCAGGGCGCGGCCATCGCCACGGTGTTCTCCCGCGGCGTCGGCGCGCTCGTCGGTTTCTGGCTCCTCCTGTCCGGTCGGGTCGGCATCGACCTCTCGCCCCGTGACCTCGTACCGGAGCGCGAGACGGTCGAGAAAATCGTCCGCATCGGCGCACCGTCGAGCATCGAGCAATCGACCCGCGCGCTCGGCGTCACCGCGCTCACGGCGCTCGTCGCCTACGCTGCCGTCAACGCGGCCGGTGTCGACACCGAAACAGCCGTCGCCGCCTTCGGTATCGGGAACCGCCTCAACTCGCTCGTCTTCCTCCCGGCTATCGGGCTTGCACAGGGGGTCTCGACAGTGGTCGGGCAGAACCTCGGTGCCGACTACGCCGACAGGGCGGAGCGCGCCGTCTTCTGGGCGGTCGGCATCATCGCGGGCACACTGGTGTTCGTCTCCGCGGTGGCGTACCTCTTCGCCGAACCCATCGTTGCGGTGTTCATCCCCGGTGAGCAGGCGGTCATCTCTATCGGCGTCGAGTATCTCAGAATCATCGGTCCGACGTTCCTCTTCCTCGGGGTGTTCAACGTCGTCAACGGCGGGTTCCGGGGGAGCGGGTCGACCCGAACGGCGATGACGTTCTCGCTCATCTCGCTTTGGGTACTGCGCATTCCGGCGTCGTTCGTCCTCGTCGAGTTCTTCTCGATGGGACCGACCGGTATCTGGTACGGTATCGCCTTCTCGAACGTCGCGGCGGCGTTCCTCGCGTTCGCGTGGTTCACGCGCGGAACGTGGAAAGAAAGCGTCGTCGACGCCGGCCCTCGCGTGCCGAGCGACGACTGAGGTCTTCGCCACTACGCCTCCGACCAGTGGTCGGGGTTGAACGCTCTGTTACGCGGTTTCTTCGTCGGCGTTGTCGACTTCTTGCATGCCGGGTGCAGCCGTCACGTCCACGTCGTCCGGTTCTTCAGTGCCGCCGACATCGACATCGCCGCTCTCGTCTTCGACGTACACGTCGTCGGCGAAGCCAGCCTCTGCGTGCGGGTGTTCTGGGTCGTCTAATTTCTCCAACGTCGCGGGTGCGTCCGGAATGTCGATAGTCCGGAACTCACCCAGCGGGTTGGCGATGTCGATGTCGTGGCGCTCGAAGAACTCCCCGTAGCGCTCGTAGTGAGCTTCTACCTCGTCGACCGGGAACTCCATCATCTCGGTCCAGCCGTGGTTGTAGAAGTCGAAATTAGATTGGATGTGAGTTATCTCGCGCGCCTCGGCCTCGGAAAAACCGGCGTCTAACGCTTCGAGGTAGGTGTCGAAGGTGCACTCGAAGAACGCCGCCATGTGGGCTTCGCGCTCTTCTCGGTGGTCTGGGTCCGCGCGCTCGCCGAAGATTCGGACGTGGAGATTCACCATCTTCTCGGTGGCGATGTCACCGATGACCGGCATCGTGAGGGCCTTCTTCGTCGCAAAATGACGAATGTTCTGGCGAATTTTCATTTCGTCGTCGGCTTAGGGTCGGATACACCTAAAGACCACGTCTCTTGAAGGTCGAATGTCCGGCCGCGTTCTCCGTCATACTGAACGAAATTTCACGACCTATTTAATGTGATTCGTCCACATGCATCGAGTATGAGTAATTCCGCATCCGTCCACGAGGACTCCGTCCTCGACTGTGACGACTGTCTCTCCCCCGCCGAAGCCTTCGCAATCGTCGCCGACGAGACTCGACTGACCATTCTCGAAGCGCTCTGGGAGTCCCCGGACCGTCCCGTCTCGTTTTCCGACCTTCGTCGACGGGTCGGCGTCGACGATAGCGCGCGGTTCAACTACCATCTCGGGAAACTCCGCGGCCAGTTCGTCCGCAAAACCGACGACGGCTACGACTTCCGCCACGCCGGTGAGAAGGTCGTCCGCGCCGTATTGGCCGGAACGTTCAACGAAGACCCGGTCCTCCCGGCATTCCCCGCACCCGGGGCATGCGTCTCGTGCGGTGGGTCACTCGAAGCCGACTACGGCGACGAGAAACTCACCATCTCGTGCGCCGACTGCGCACGAGTTCACGCGCACGAGGAGTTCCCACCCGGCGGACTCGAAGGTCGGACCTCGGACGCACTTCTGTCGGCGTTCGACCAGCGGGTTCGCCACCTCCACTGTCTCGCCGCCGACGGCGTCTGCCCGGAGTGCGGCGGAACGACCGGAACCAACCTCTCGCGTGACTCCGAACCGTTCGACCTCGACGTGGTCGTGACCCACCGCTGCGCACAGTGTGCCTACGAAGCTATCTCGCCCGTTGGACTGGTCCTTCTCGATGAGTCCACCGTCCTCGGGTTCCTCTCCTCACGCGGGAACGACGTGTGCGGAACGCCCTTCTGGCAGTTCCCGTGGGTCGTCGGCAACGACGCCCTCACCGTGGTCTCGGACGACCCGTGGCACATCCGCGTCCGTATCGAATACGGCGACGAGGCGCTCGTCGTCGACCTCGATGAGTCCCTCCTCGTTGTCGATTCGACCGTCGAACCTATCGAAGCAACTGCATAAACTCGGTACGGTAAGTCGGCTTACAAAAAATATCATTCTGATTACCCTTTTGGTAGCAGGAGTCGTTCGTCTAGTTGAGAAGAACCACGATGACGCACGACAACCACCCCGGAGTTCCTGACGCAGTGGACACGCAACCGAACAGACAGGACACGCCGCCAAACGAACTCGACACGCACGCGAAGACTGGACATCGCTCACTCGCGGAGACGGCGCTCCTCTCGCTTGCAGCAGGTATCGGTATCGTCGCGGCAGCAGTCTCTGCGGCCCTTGTCGCTCCCTTCGCTCCGGTACTCGGGCTGGTCACGCTATTCCTCGGCTGGCCAGTCGGGTTCGTTGCGACGGTGCTCGCACTCCGCAAAGCCACTCACGCAGTCGTCAAAAGCGGCGTTCCCGCGCTCGCTCGTGGGGCACTCCGTCGTCGCCGCATCCCTGACCCCGTCGTAACTGACGGCGGCTGTCCGGGCGAGCCGTGTGACTGCCAGTAACCGCTGTTCTGCTCGCAGATTCCGTTTCGGAGCCGCTTTTGACTTTTAAACAATCATGAGGGAGATAGCAATCCACATTAACCCCGAATACAAACGTCGGGTCATGAGTCAATCGTACGTGATCGTCGGCGACGGTGTCGCCGGGGCCTCAGCGGCTGAGACACTCCGCGAAGAGGAACCCGACGCCGACATCACCATCATTACGGACGAGGGTGAACCACTGTACAATCGTATTCTGATCAAAGAATTCGCCAAGGGCAAACTTCCCGAGGCACCCATCTCCATCCACGAAGAGTCGTGGTACGACGACCGCGACGTAGACCTCGTCCTGAATACGCTCATCACGGATATCGACCCCGAAGGACACACCGTCACGGCTCACGACGGTACCGAGTTCGACTACGACAAGCTCCTCCTCGCTATCGGCGGCACGCCGACGCAGCTTCCCGTCGAGAACTCCGACGCAGACGGTATTCACCACTTCTGGACGTTCCAGGACGCCCGCGACATCAAGGACCACATCGAGCAGGCCGACAACTCCGTCGTTATCGGCGCAGGTCTCCTCGGTATCGACCTCGCGGCCATCACCGCCGCACAGGACGTCGAAGGCAAGTATCTCATGCGCGGGAAGGCGTGGTGGCGCTACGCACTCTCCCAAGACGGTGCGGAGATTATCCACAACGCCCTCCGCGAGCGTAACGTCGAACCCGTCTTCGACTCCGGCGTCGACCACTTCGAAGTCGACGACGACGACCGTGTCACGACCGCTGTCGACCCCAATGGCGACCGCTACGACGCCGACTTCGTTGGTATCGCTATCGGCCTGAACTTCAATACGGAGATTATCAAGGGGACCGGTATCGAGTACGACAACGGTATCTACACGGACGAGTTCATGTGTACGAGCCACGAGGACATCTTCGCGGCCGGTGATATCACCGAGTTCCACGACCTTATCCTCGGCGAGCGCGCCCAGAACGGTGCGTGGGGCTCCGCCAAGGAACAGGGCACCATCGCGGCCAAGAACATGGTCGACTACGGCTCCGAAGAGTTCCGCTGGGTCTCGTCGTACTCCATTACGCACTTCGACTTCCCGTTCCTCTCGTTCGGTCACCCGACCCTCGGCGACGACCACGTCGAAGCGAAGTACTCCGACACCGAATGGCGGCGTCTCGCCATCAAGGACGGCAAAATCGTCGGTGGCGTCCTCATCGGCGACCTCTCGCCGCAGACGAAGTACAAGAAGCTCATGCGCGAACAGGTCGACATCAGCGGACAAAAAGACGTCCTGATGAAACAGGACTTCGAGCTGGACGACCTCGAAGGCGCAGCAGCAGAACAGTAACCGGGTCGACATACCCCGTTATTTTCATCTCGCACAGCCGCGACTGCGTTCGTCTCGACTGACTCTCTCGGAGACTCACGGTTTTCGCCGCAGTTCGCATCTTTGCGACTGCCTGTCTCTTCTCCGATTCCTGCTTTGCTCAACCGAGAATCGCGGTTTGTTCCCCGCCGTAGTACGAACATCGAATATACCAAACATTTATGTTATTTACTGATGTGTGTTATCACATGTCATCAATGGATGGACAGCCAACGTCTGCTACAGACGTCACTACGACGCCGACTGTCGTCCCCGTTACTGATGTTCCCAGCAGTGCCCGCGTGCACCACTTCGACGAATTGGGCGAGCGGACACAGGACGCACTCTTGACTGCACTCCCGACGGGAGAACTCGACATCGACCCGTCGACCACACGCCTCTCGCGTGGCGATGTCGTCGTATTTACCGAATACGTCCGCATTCAGTGAACTCTCCGGGTGTTCTCCGCGGAGTGTCATATCTTCGAGATCAGTCAGACGTGAGTCTCCGGTAGACTCGTCACAGCAACACTCTCCACCACCACGTCGTCGGTCGTCCGAATCGGCTTTCAGCCCCCGGCTCTCGGCTCCCCGGCTGTCGGCCAACCCACTTCTCGGCTGACGGCGAGGACCGAAGTGGTTTTCCACGCTTCGCTGCATATCGGCGGGTATGGCAGCAGGTGGCGGACAAGGGACGATGACGCTCGCGTTCGAACTAGAGGCACTCAAACACCTTGCAGACCCGAACGCGGCGTTTTCGGACGCCCGGACGTGGACGAAGTACGTCGGCGTGGTGAGCGAAAAGCCCACCTACGTTGTGACCAACTTCACTCGGAAAGAGCGCATCCGTCAGGATTTCTTCTCCGGGCCACGCGGCGTCGGAGAGAGCCTCGAAAACGTGATGCGCCAGTTCGACACCGACAGACACGTCTTCATCGGCACGTCCGACGAGGACCGTGAGATGGCCGAGGAGACCGGTTGGGAGTATCTCGCCGTCGAAGACGCCGCCGAGGCCGCCGAGTGGGCGCTCGCCGATGACGACGAACCCGTCGAAGACCCCTTCGAAGACGACGGCCGCGACGACTGGCCGTAGTCGGAAAACGACAGCCATCGTCGGGGAGACAGCAGCCCTCGTCGGGATACAGCGCCGTAGCGGTCCGCGTTCTGGCCGTTTCGGTCTCGCTTCAAAGTCTACTCAGCGACAGCACTCCGTGTGCGCAAGTATCGAATAGAATACGAAGTGAATCCGGAATCGCTCAGAACGGTGGGGAGTAGTCTTCGTACTCCTCCATTTCTTCCATATCTTCTGTCTTGGTTGGCATCACGGCGGCGCGCGGGCCGCCCGCCCGAATCACGTTCACTTTCGAAATCTCTTCGAGTTCGTCGGGCAGTCGGTGTTTGATTGCGTTCATCGTCATCGGTGCGATACCACATCCGGAGCACGCACCGCCGATGGCGACGGTC
>NZ_JBZRPK010000062.1:0-796 GCF_058382125.1 Haloferax sp. s1 | reverse complement strand
ACTGTCCCCCCGCAGCGAGTGCCGGAGATCATGGAGCCCCCCGACATGTAGCCCTCTCCTCCGACCCCAATCCGTGAGGCCCTCAGAGCGGAGCTATGCCGAGGCCAAACAGATCCAAGAAACGCACACCGACAGTAGTCTCAACAGCCAGACATGGGGCATCATCCCTGAACTCTAAGCTCTCGAATTGGCATCACCAGGAATTTGTGTTGATCGCCAACGATGCCATTCTGACCCACCTCACTGCCCAGTGACGGACGCTGTGTGAGTCGGTTGACCAACTCCTCGCGAACCGTTTCGCGGCTGACTGTCGTTTCGTGCCAGCCGAGACGTTCGTCGAAATACCGCTTCTGGAACCGTTGGCCGACGTCGTCGACGGCGATGAACTGCGTCCGCTTCACTCCCGCAACGCTCGTCGAAACGAACTCGGCTCCGACGTCTTCGTGAGTGAGTTCGACGAGTGCGCACTCGACAAGTGAGACGATGGCAGTCGGACTTCTGTTGTGGGGGAGCGTCAGTTTGAGGTCCGCCCACGGTTCGTCGCTCGGTTCCCCAGTTTGCTCGCCAGTGAGTCGTGATCGCTGTTGCTCGTACTCGGAAGACATGGTTGTTGAGTGGGTGCCTACGGCGGCCCCCCTCGCCCCTCTCGGGGGCGACAAACTCCACCGCGGATCACATCGTCAGACAGTGAGTGAGTTCTGACATATTGGCGAGAGACACTCGTCGTTTGATGGCCCCTCAGCCGGAGAGAGCCAGCGGCGTTTGCACCCGTGTACCCTAGCCTTCCTTTGGATGA
>NZ_JBZRPK010000064.1:0-798 GCF_058382125.1 Haloferax sp. s1 | reverse complement strand
CCCGGACAGCGCCGGGTGGGCGCACAACATCTGCTGGCGGGCCCCCGGGACCCCAAGGGAGGGCCCCCCCCCCCCGGGCGGGCCGGGGGCCGCCCCGCCGGTTGGAGGCGGGGCGGAGACGGCAGGGGTGGCGGCAGTCGACCCGGCGCCCCATCCGCCCAACCGCGTGGTCAACTGACCCCGCTCCCCGCCACGAGGGAACCGCTCCGGGAGGGTGGTCGGGGCCGGGCGGGCGTGTCGCACCGTCCATCCGTTCCCCGGCCGTCTCCGCCAGTCCGGGTGCGGTTTATATATCACCCCATCATGCCAAGCGGAAGATGCTATTATCTCACACACTCAGAGCAGGTGTATGTCTCAGAAATCGGAGAACGCGGTCGGTATCTTCGACATCGACAACTTCGAGATCGGGGTGGACGTCACGGAGGTAGTCGCGGACACCTATCAGTGTACGTCGTTCTCGAACGCGACGGCGTTCGACACGGCCGAAGGGCTGGTGTTGATCGATACTGGATACGCCCCGCTCTCCCAGCAGATGGCGGCGGCACTCAGAGAACACACCGATTCGCCCGTCCACACGGCCATCTACACGCACGGCCACATCGATCACGCCTTCGGTCTCGACGAGTTCCTCGCCGAAGGCCAAGATCAGCCGAACGTGATCGCCCACGAGGCGATGGCAGACCGATTCGACCGGTACGCGCTGACGAAGGAGTACAACGAGACCATCAACGGCCGGCAGTTCTCCGCCGATCCGGAAGCCGTCGAGTATCACAGTCTCTGGGAGGACGACGTGTTCGG
>NZ_JBZRPK010000063.1:0-798 GCF_058382125.1 Haloferax sp. s1 | reverse complement strand
GTCGAACAGGGCTACGAGATGGGTCGGCCGTCGCACCTCCACCTCGAAGCCAACGACGAGAGCAACGAAGGTGACGGCGGCGAGGAAGTCACCGTTCACGTCGGCGGCCGCGTCGAGTTCGTCGCAAAAGGTAACTTAGTCTGAGGGCGCACTTCAGTCGCGGTGGTCGTCGCAGACCGGATTTTTCCCGTCATCGAGGAGGACGACGGGGACACCGAGGACGACCCACTCGCGGACGTAGTGCCGGAGCGTCGTCGCGGGCGACCCGCACTCGACGCAGACGGCGTCCGACGTATTCGGCGTCGATTCGAGTATTCGCGTCCGAGGGCCGAACGTCGTCCGCGAATACGCCGGTTGCTTGAGTAGGAGTACGCCGAGCGCGACGGCGACACCCAGACTGACGACCGGGAGGACGAATCGTCCCGCACCGGTTCGTGCGAGCGCGCCGACGAGGACGAACAACGCGACCACGACGGCGAGTTCGCGGCGGAAACGCATCAGGCTGCAGTCGTGTTTACAGCGTCGTTTGACGAGGATGAAGACGAAGACGCCGAATCTAAGTCAGACGCTGAAGACGATGAGGATGACGACGAAGACGATGATGCCGACCCGTCACTCTCCAGCGAGCGGACGAACTGCGGGTAACCGCCTTCACCGACTGGGATGTACACCGTGTCCGTCTCGTCTAACTTCTTGATGTACTTCTGGGTGAGAACCTCGTCGGAAAGCGACTCGGCGAGGATGCGGTTGGCGTCCGCCTGACCCTGTGCCTCGATACGCTTTCGCTCCGCTTCGAGT
>NZ_JBZRPK010000065.1:0-799 GCF_058382125.1 Haloferax sp. s1 | reverse complement strand
GGGAGTCACGTGAGCGGAGCGAACGTGACGTCGGCGAGTCCACGAACGACTAGAGGGAGTGAAACGACCGAAAGGAAGTGAGTGGACTCGCCGGGATTTGAACCCGGGGCCTCTCCCATGCCAAGGGAGTGATCTACCCCTGATCTACGAGCCCTCAAACGCATCCAATCATTTCCCGGTCGAATAAATAAGGGCTTCGAATCGTTTGACGGCTGTGGGGTGATCGCGTGAAGCGCATCGCACGCTGGACGCGAAGAGCGAACCGACCGTATTTTTCAGTCGCTCGCCGAACTGGGTGGTATGACGGACAACGCCCTCGAAGTTCCAGTGGTGTGTGACGTGTGCGATACGACGACTCGTGTGCCGCTTTCCGACCTTCCCGAGGCGGTTCAGCGACACAACGACCAGCAACACGACGGGGACGATATCGCGCAGGTCGATCCTGAAATCGTCCAGCACGTGACCGACCTCGCGGCGAAGGACATCGGCGTCGCTGAAGACGAGGCGTAAACTCACGAGGAGGAGCGTTGGATTAGAACCAGTTTGCTTCGCGCCCACCGATACCGAGGGCGTTTGCCGGACTCGCCGGGAGTCACGCGAGCAGCGCGAGCGTGACGTCGGCGAGTCCACGAACGACTGAAGGGAGTGAACTCGCCGGGAGTGAGCAAACGAAGGTTTGCGTGGGCCGTGAACGGAGTTCACGGGATTTGAACTTGACTCGCTCCCTACGGTCGCTCGTGCGGTTCAAATCCCGTCTCGAACAGGCACGATTTCACGCGACACCGGTTGGCCTCGCAGG
>NZ_JBZRPK010000066.1:0-802 GCF_058382125.1 Haloferax sp. s1 | reverse complement strand
CCTGACCGGTGAGGGTCGGCACGGCGAACCTGATCGCCGTCGCGACCCCAGCCAACACGGCACCCAAGCCGACGACGTACCGGATCGGGTATTTATCACCCAGTGCGCCGCCCGGCAACTGCGTGAACACCAGCCCGAACGCGATGGCCGCCAAGACGACCGCGACATCCGCCCAAGGTACCCCGAGGTCCGTCGCCATCGCCTTCTTTAACGGCGATACAGCCTGCCAAATGAGCGAGATGCTGGTCAGGTGAACGAGGAATGCGACGAGGAGTACGACCCACCGGTAGCGGACGCCCCCCTCGGGGTGTTTAGCTTTTGACATGGGCCGATGGGGGCCAGAGATGACCGTATATGTGTTCCTTTGTACCCCGCCCCCGGTTAAATGCGACTCGACGGACCCGTCGGTGGCCGGTTGGTCCTCCCGAGGACGATGGACCCGCGAACTCGTCGAGGACTGTCCCTCCGGGGCCCTCCTCGCGCCCCGCCAGTTCCCGACGCTGACCTCCCAAACCCGACGTACCACCATAAACGACCACTTATACCAAGCGAATATTGTAACCGTCTCCATCCTGCCTGAACAGTCAATGCCGCGACGAGCAGTCGCCGTCACGGCGGGTCGGCTCGGACCACGGGCTACGCCGGGTTCCGGGAACGTCTCCGAGGTGGCGACCGGATCAATCTGAATCACGACACAACCAATCTGAATTACGATACAGTGTGACCAATGCAAGACACGTACTTCAACGATACATTCGACATCGACGACGCTGTGCTAGAACGACACAGAACGGCCGTGGAG
>NZ_JBZRPK010000628.1:0-10606 GCF_058382125.1 Haloferax sp. s1 | reverse complement strand
GGCTAAGGAAGGGGAGGAGGGCTAAGCGTGGGTTGTCACGGAAGACGTCGATGCTGTCATCGACGACTTGGAGGCCGCGACTGAATCTACCTGCCATACGCAAATAATATCAATGAAGGTTTATAAATTTTCTATCATCTGTACGCGTATCGGGGTCGGCGTCTGGATAGTGTGTTGGGACAAAACAGAGCAGAGCAGCACAGAGCAGAGCAGCACAGAGCAGAGCAGCACAGAACGGTGCTTAATGAGCGGACATCCCGGAGAGAACGTTGACGCAGTACACGCCGACGATAATCAGGAGCATACCGACAACACCAGCCATATCTATCGGTTCGTCGAAAACCACAATTCCGATTCCAGCCACGCCGACGATGCCCAGTGCGGCCCACGTCCCGTACACGACACCGATTGGAAGTTCTTCCAGCGTCAGCGATACGAGATAGAATGCCGCCCCGTAGCCGATGACGACGCCGAGACTCGGAAGTGGTTGCGAGAACCCCTCGGAGAGTTTGAGGGACGTCGTTCCGAGTAGTTCAGAGACGATTGCCCCAGCGAGCAACACGTATGGATGCATACCAATCGATCCTGTCACGTCAAATATGGCGTTACTGAAATCGGTCCCCACTTGTGGTTCGTTGTTCACCTCTGTTGATACATATTTTTACGAAATGCGGGGAGACAATCCACTATGACAGCGTTGGGTGAGCTGGGTCTCTCCAGTTACGAAGAGAAGGTCTATCGGGCGCTCCTCGTGACCGGGACAGCTACGGCGGCTGAGCTATCGACTGCCAGCGATGTTCCGAAGGGTCGGATTTACGATGTCCTCAACGGTCTCGAATCGCGGGCAGTGATTCAAAGCCAGTCAACTGAGCCTACGAAGTACACCGCCATCGAGCCAGAGACAGCCGTTGACCGACTCCTCTCGGAACGCACGTATGAGCTACAACAGGAATTGGCTCGGTATCGGAACGTGGCCGAAACAGTTCGCTCAAATTTGCTCCCGACGACTCCAGCCGACGGTAGTGTTTGGCTCGGCGCTCTCAGCAGCGACGAGATGAGCACCGCGCTTCAACAGCACATGCGTACTGCAACGGATTCCGTACATGCGGCCGTCGGACCACCGTACGAACGTGCATCGTGGGAGACGCTCCAGCGGGAGTTCGAGGCGTTCTTCGACGGCGCACAGACGGACCTCAGCGTCTCGCTCGTTCTCAGTGACGAGGTTCTACGCGGACTTCCGGATACGTTCCCGGAGTTGGTGGAATCGAAACCAGCGGACGTCGCAGTCAGAGTGCTTCCGGAGATTCCAGTTTCGTTCGACGTTATCGACCAAGCGGTGACGACAGTCGATATACCGCATCCACAGTCGCCTGCAGACCGACTGGGAGTCGTCGGCGTAAAAGACTCCACTGTCGTCGCCGAATTCGAACGGCAATTTCAGCAGTTGTGGGCCGATGCGACGCCATTGATTGAATAGGTCTGCGTCGCTGCTTCCAGTTCCGTCCGCACACAATCTTTCTGCGTACGATAATATGATCTACTGCATAATGATGAAGCGAGAGCACGAGCGTGGTTGGCTTCGCACCTCACGCGAGATGGCCTTCAAGATGTCGCTGACTCGTGAGATCGCTCATTACTGCGGACATGGCGGTGTGGGGTCACCCGGTCTTCGAGGCGAGTCAGTGACCCGTTTTCTCTGTTTATCGAGACGCGACCCAACGACAGCGACTCATTATAAGACGAGTCCGTCGTCGACGCGCACAACTTCGCCATTGACGTACGACGCGGTGTCACTGGCCAAAAAGCAGATGACGTCAGCAACTTCTTCGGGCGTCGCAACGCGGCCGCTCGCGGTATCCGTCTCGACAGCCGACTCGTCGGCCAGTGACGCGTCTAGCATGTCTGTATCAGTGTAGCCGGGTGCGACGGCATTGACGCGAATGTCTTTTCCGCCGAGTTCGCGGGCCGCTGCACGAGTGAGACCGAGGACGCCGGCCTTGCTTGCAGCGTAATTCGCTTGCCCGGCCCATCCGCGCTGGGCGGCGACGCTCGCAACGTTGACGATGCGGCCACCTCGCTTGTCGCTCCGCAGCATCTGTCTGGCTGCTTCCCGGGTACAGTAGAACGTGCCCGAGAGGTTGACGTCGATGACACGCTGCCACTGTTCGGGTGTCATCCGCAGCAACAGGCCGTTGTCCATCGTTCCGGCGTTGTTCACGAGAATTGTCGGGTGGCCGTACCGCTCGACGATGGTCTCAAACGCCGCTGCCACCGCATCGTAGTCGGCCACATCGAACTGTTCGACGGTGGTCTCGGCAGGGTGTGCATCCAGTGCGTTCGCTGTCTGTTCGGCGGCCGTTTCGTCACTGTGGTACGTTGCGACGACGGTCGCACCCCGTTCGGCGAGTCGCTCCGCCACTGCACGACCGATACCTCGCGTCCCGCCGGTGACGACTGCCACCTCGCCGCTGAGGTCGTCGTGGGTCACGCGAATACCTCCCGAGCGTCCGCGGGCGTTTCGAGCGTGAGACAGTCGGCATCCGGTGCGATTCGCTCGACGAGCGCCGACAGAACGCCGGTCGGCGGGAACTCGACGAACCGCTCGATGCCCTGTGCACGGAGTTGCTCGACGACACGGACCCAGTCGACTGCCGACGTAATCTGGTTCGTCAGGTCCTGCCGCGCAACGCTCGGCTCTGTGTATATCTCGCCGCTCACGTCAGAGACAACCGGAATCTCGGCTTCGCGAAGTGTTACTTCGCCCATCGCCTGCTCGACACAGTCGACCGCTGATGCCATCACCGGCGAGTGGAACGCCGCCCCAACGTCGAGTTCGTGGAACCGAGCGGTCGTGGTCGCCTGCTCGTTGAGTGTCTCCTGTACCGACGTTACTCCCTCAGTGGTGCCGCTGATGACTGTCTGTCTCGGCGCGTTGTACAGGGCGACACCGACATCGTCACGGGTAGCACACGCTTGTGTGACTTCGTCTTGGTCGGCTAGTAGCACCGCCACCATCGTTCCCGGGCCGTCGGCGGTCGCCGCCTGCTCCATACACTTCCCCCGCTGGTGAGTGAGTTGGACCGTCGCTGCGGGGTCCATCGCACCCGCGGCTGACAGCGCGGTAAAGTGGCCGAGACTATGGCCGGCGACGTACGTTGGTTCGACAGTGAAGCGAGCCGTGACACCTTTGTAGACGGCAAGGCCGGTCGCCAGCAGTAGTGGCTGGGTGATACTCGGCTGTTGTATCGCCTCCGCGGTTCCGTCGAAACACAACCCCGTCAGGTCGATGTCTAACGCGGCGTCGAGGCGGTCGAACATTGCGCGCGTCTCGGGCCAATCGTCGTAGAATGCTCGTCCCATGCCGACGGCTTGGCTTCCCTGTCCGGGGAAGAGGAACGCCGTTCCGTCGAGCGTCGTTGGTGTGTTGTCAGTGGACATGTTGGTGATCTGTATCAAATTGGTCGCTCAGTCGTCTCGTTTTGCTGTCCCTACGATAGTCACCGACCCGATGGCATAACCCGCAGCCTGGTCGTGGCTCAGACTTACGTCGATGTCGGCAGTTCCGGGCGAGATGCCGTACTTGTCAAACATTGCATCGAGGGCGTCGGATGCGACGGGGTCCAGTGACAACCGGGGCCCGTCCGCTCGGCGGTCGACCTCGATGGCGGCGGTCGGTACGCCGGGTGAGGATTTTCTCAGCGTCTTCAGGAACGCTTCTTTGGCTGCCCAGCGGGCGGCGTAATGCTGCGATGGGTCGCCCTGAGCCTCGCAATACGCCTGCTCGGCCGGCGTGAAAACCCGGTCGCGGAACGAATCACCGAACTCCGAAAGGAGGTCGCCAATGCGGTCGATAGCCACCACATCGACGCCGTGGCTAACTACGGGACCGACATTGCTGGCTGGGTCGGGTTCTTCTCTCGGCAGTTCGGGTTCTTCTTCGGGTCGTTTGGGGTTCTCTCCGGACATGATTACGGACGCTCGAAGACGAGCGCGCCGTTCGTTCCGCCGAATCCAGCCGACGTGCTGACGGCGACGTCAACGTTCATCTCGCGTGGTTCGGTGACCACCGGCAGGTCACAGTCCGGGTCAGGCGTCTCGTAGTTACTCGTCGGTGGAATCGTTCCCTCGGCGATGGTCTGTGCGACGACAACGGCTTCGATGGCACCGGCGGCCCCGAGTGCATGGCCGAGGTGGCCCTTGACGCTCGTTGTCGGCGGCACCTCCGTCTCGAATACTGCGTTGAGCGCATCAGCCTCGCGGGCATCACCGAGACGCGTACTCGTCGCGTGTGCGTTGACGTGGTCGACAGCAGTCGGCTCTCGGTCGGCGTCTTCCAGCGCGTTTTCGATGCAGCGACGGAGTCCATCTCCCGATTCGGCCGGGCGCGTGACGTGGTGTGCGTCAGCAGTTCTGGCAGCGCCCGTAATAGTCGCGTACGGGTTCGCTCCGCGCTCGCGAGCGTGGTCTCGTGACTCCAGTACGACGATACCGCACCCCTCGGCGAGGACCAGTCCGTCTCGGTCGGCGTCGAACGGGCGACTCACCGCAGTAGGGTCGTCGTGGCGCGTACTGAGCGCCCGCATCGCGTCGAAACTCCCGACACCCAGCGGTGATATCGAGGCCTCAGTTCCACCGGCGATGACGACATCCGCCCGTCCACGACGGATATCGTCGGCTGCCGCCGCGATGGCGTGCGTACCCGCCGAACACGCCGTTCCCGGCGCGCGGTTCGGCCCCTTCGCGCCGACACACATACTGACGTGTCCGGCTGCGAGGTTTGTCAGCGCGCTCACGAGGAAGGATGGCGATGGGCGGGAACCGGCTGCGGCTTCGATTTCCGAGAGTCCGGCCAGTCCAGAGCCGATGCTGGTACCTGCCCGTTCGGGAGTCCAATCAGGTGAGACAGGGTCGAACCCGGCGTCTTCGAGCGCCTCGGCGGCAGCGGCGACGGCGAATTGGGTGTACCGACCCATCTTCCGGTCGTCGATACGGTCGTCAGGCGTCACATCTGACGGGTCCGTTCCGACCTCGCAGGCGACGCTGGCCCGAACGTCGGCCTCGTCGGGGTCGAACCGGGTTATCGGGGCTGCACCGCTCCGCTCGTCGAGAAGCCCGTCCCACGTGCTTTGGGCGGTCTCTCCGAGCGCGGTCACCTGCCCGAGGCCGGTCACGACGACATTTCGGTCCATCTCAGGCGTGTTCTGCGACGTACGTTACGAACTCGCCAACTGTCTCTAGGCCTTCGAGGTCCTCGTCCGGAATGTGTACCCCGATGTCGGCTTCGATGGCCTCGGCGATTTCGACAAGGTCGAGCGAATCGGCATCGAGCGTCTCGCCGTCGAACGGTGTCTCATCGTCAAAAGCGTCCGAATCGACGCGAAGCCGCTCTGCGATAATATTTTCAACTCGATTTGCGATGTCCTGGGTTTCAGCCATGTGTCCCACTTCTCTAACTGTGGTAAAAATCATCACGGTTTCCGTCGGACCGTGAAATCCCGCAGTTCTCGTCGGGTTATGGTCCCGACTGCACGCTCACGGTTTGAGAACGACTTTTCCGACGGTTTCGCGGTTGGCGAGGGCATCGTGGGCCTGTTGTGGCTCTTCCAGCGAGACCGTTCGGTCGACGACGACTTCGACTCGGCCGGATTCGAGGTGGTCGGTTAGCGAGGGAACTGCCCCGAGCACACGCTCGGGAACGTGGTCGAGGGCGTGCGTGAGATGATAGCCGATGACTGACTGGTTTGCAAAGAACAGGCGCGGTGTCGCTACGGTCGGAACCGACCCGCTTGCCATCCCGAACGTGACGATTCGCCCGACTGGTGCGAGTGCCTCGACGCTGGCGGCGAAGGCGTCGCCACCGACGCCGTCGATGACGAGGTCGACACCAGTGCCGTCGGTCCGGGACAGCACGGTATCCGCCACGTCCGCTTCCGTGTAGTCGATGGCGTGATCGGCACCGAGGTCTCTGGTGAGTTCACGTTTCTCCGAGGTACTCGCGGTGGCAAACACGGTCGCCCCGGCCGCGTCGGCTAACTGGACGGCGAGCGAGCCGACGCCGCCCGCTCCGGCGTGGACCAGCACTCGCTCTCCGGACGACAGATTACCCCACTCGTGGAGGACGTTGTGGGCGGTCAGTCCCTGCACTGGCAGTGCAGTCGCCTCAGCCCACGAGAGCGACTCGGGTATCCTAAACGTCCGCTCGACTGGTGCTGTCGCCAGTTCCGCGTACCCGCCGCTCGACGTGAGCGCAGCAACCCGGTCACCGACTACAAAGTCACTCTCCGCCGGGGCGGCAGTGACGGTGCCAGCGACTTCCAAACCGGGGACGAACGGCGGCGACGGTCCATTGGGATAGTTTCCTCGGCGCTGTTCGATGTCGGCGAAGTTGACGCCGGCGGCAGCAACGTCGATGCTGACTTCGTCTGCACTCGGCGTAGGCTCTGGTAGGTCGGTCGGCGTCAGGACTGCACTGTCGCCGTACTCGGAGACTTCGACGCCTCGCATCATCGGCTTTCGACCTCCTGTCCGGGGGTACTTCTATCGGGCAGTTGTTCCAGTCGGTCGCGGCGCTTCTGGGCGGCGAATGCGACGAGGTCGTCGCTGTCGGGACCGGGAAGGCGTTTCCAGCCCATCTTCTCGACGACAGCGTCAACTGGGTCTGCAAGCGTAGCGACGGTCTCCTCCGCAAGCGAGCGCTCGACTGTTGTCCGTTGCAGAAGCTCGGCGAGTCGGTCCATCCCATACCCCACGTGTCGGCCCTCGTCCTGTCGCACGTGAGTTATTCCTTCCACGAGCCCCGGAAGCGACGGCCCATCGGTCTCCGGGCTGAAGGTTGCGTCCATGGCGTGGAAGCCCGTCTGTCCCAGAACGCCCTCAATGGTCAGGTGATAGTGACAGTACGCCTTGGCGCGGTTCGTGGGCGTATCGGCATCTAGCAGCCGGTTCATTGCTGTTTCCGTCCGACTGAATAGCTCCTCGTAGGCGTCGGTGAACCACCGGTCTGCTGTCGGTGCGGTCGGATTCGTCCCTCTGGCATCCTCGGCCGGTCTAATTACTTCGGTCCAGTAGCGGTCGAAAAAGGCGGCGTGCTTGGCCTCCTCGTAGATGTGACTCGCAACGAATCGCTGGTCGCTTTCCTCAGTCACTGATGCAGCCAGCGGGACCAGGTCCTCGGTTACGTTCTCTTCGCCCGCACCGAACATCGCGACGGTCGCGCGCAACTGTGTAAATGCACTCCGACTGAGTTCGATAGCCATCTCCCGGTCGGCAGCCAGGTCGATTTCGTATGGACTCCAGTGACGCTCGACGGCGTACCTGAAATATCGCTCTGCCCGTTCCCGCTCCTCAGCTGGCATGCTGACCTGTTGACCCCTTCAGGGAATAAGACTGGCCGTTCTCACTCGGTGCTTGGTTCGTGTTCACCGGTATCCGTGTCACCCAACAGCTACAAAGTCCGCATCAATCACTCCAACAGCTACAAAGTCCGCACCCAGTGCCTGAGGTGAGCGCACGACAATACCAAGTTATATCCTCGATGAATATCCTGTGTGACGTATGACCGTCACCGCAATGTTGAGTGTGGCTCCCCTTGATGACCCCGACGTCGACTTCGAGGCCGAGATCGCAAAGGCGATCGACGCTCTGGAGGACTTCGACGTCAAGTACGAAACCCATCCGATGGAAACCACGATTGAGGCTGACGATTTGAGTGCGGTCTTCGCCGCGGCGCAGGCGGCGACGGAGGCGCTCGACGCAACGCGCACGCTCACCAACCTCAAGATTGACCACTTCCGCGAGCAGTCGCTCGACGTCGAGGAGAAAGTCGACATGGTCGAAACGCACCTCGGCCGAGAGGCACGCGGCGGCGACTGAGCTACTAACGCTCTCGTCCTGATTAGTACGCTCTATCTATCAGTAAAATCCAGGATGGAAATTGTCCGATTCTTCTTCACGTGTGTCATCCACCGAGTCGCGCGGTGAATCGGCGCGCGGTTCCGCTCCCCCTATCTGTCCTTTGAGGGCGGTCATGGCGTATCCGATGGTCTGGCCAAGTTCTCCGAGCACTTCGCGTTCTTGCTCGTCGAATGCGTGTGAACGGTCGGTGTAGACGACGAGCACACCATGAACGGTTCCGAACTCAAGCGGGATGGCGGCGACGGACATTTCGAACACGAGCGGGATGGCAGCGACGGACTCGAATTTGGGTTCGGCCGTTTCCTCCTCTTCCGATTCAGATAGTAGTTCTTCAGTGATGTTTTCGATGACCTGTACTTCGTGCGTCTCGATGGCTTCCGCAGCTGGTTGCTGTCCGAGTAGTTGGCCTTCGGACTCCATCACATCCTCGAGGTCGTGATTGTCGACACTTTCCCAGTGTCTCTCTGTGAACTGCTCGAAGTCGGACGAGAACTCACCGACTATGGCGAATTTATACGGATCGGTCGCGACGAACCGTTCGCAAGCGGCTTGTTCGATTTCGGCGCGGGTCGTCGCCGTGAGGAGTGCCTTGTTGATATCTCGAATTAGTGCATTAATTCGGTTTAACGCCGCAAGTTGCTCCTCACGCTTTTTCCGCTCGATTGCGTATTGGAGCGACCGCATCAGTTGGGTGCTGTTGAGGTCGTCTTTCGGGAGATAGTCTTGTGCACCCCACATGATTGCCTCGCCTGCCACTTCGCGGTCGTCGAGTCCCGTCAGTACGATTACGGGAAGTTCTGGCGAATGCGAGAGAACCCGGTCGAGCGTCTCAAGCCCCGTACTTTCGGGGAGACCGAGGTCCAGGAGCACGAAATCGTACGCATTTTCGTCGAGGTGTTCGAGACCCTTGGTCAGGTTTTCGACGTGCGTCAGTTCCAACTCCTCTGTGTCCTCCAGAAGTGAGTTTTCTTCGAGATAGTATCTAATGAGACGCGCGTCACCCGGGTTATCTTCTATTAACAGTGCCTTCAGCGAGTTTTCTCGAATCATACTGAGCTGGTAGCGTTACCTACCGGGCACCTCTATCGAGTGTTGGTCCGTTATCCTTAATACCATGTCGATATTCCTAGTAAAGTTGATTATTCTGGGAATATTACTGGATTTAGGTTTGCCATCCGGCAGAAATCAGGATGGTAAAACCGTTCTCACGGAGAGCGTGAAGCTTTCTCGAACCTCAAACCACGAGCGCATGAAGCAGAGAGGACAGTGTTGGACGTAAGCGCCCACGAGTCGTATGGATGGGCCGTTATTTTCGAGTGTTCGACGGTGGGTATTTCACGACCGTAAACCAGAACTCCTCGATACTGCGGACGATTTCGAGGAATCCGTCGAAGTCAACAGGTTTAGTGAGATATGCGTTGGCGTGTAAATCGTAGGATTTGGCGATATCTTCTTCGGCGTCCGAACTCGTGAGCACCACGACCGGGATTCGCTTGAGGTCGGGGTCGGTCTTAATTTCTTGAAGTACCTCTTTACCATCCATCTTGGGCATGTTGAGGTCGAGGAGTATGAGGTCCGGGCGAGGGGCATCGGCGTACTCGCCCTCTTGGCGGAGAAACGACATGGCCTCGACGCCGTCGCGAACGACGTAGAGGTGGTTGGTTACTTTTCCCTGCTGTAATCCCTTTTTGGTCAATCGAACGTCTCCGGGATTATCCTCCACCAGGAGTATCTCGATAGGTTCGTTCTTTTCGGAAGTCATACTGTTTCACCATCTGGACTGCTGGCTGCATATTCGGGACCATGAAGTAAAACGTTGTACCGCTACCAACACCGGAGTCGCTCTCACATACTCTCCTCGTCGTGGCCAGTCTCAGAATCGATACCCGTCCCGAACATCTAACTCCTTTCCACTCCGTCTGCTGGTATGTTCGGAATCGGCACGCTTCCCGACCTCTTGCGACTGGTCGTTGTACCCGTCCTCGCGTGGACTGCGTGGCGCGACATTCGCACGCGGCGCGTCCCTAACGTCGTCTGGTATCCACTAGCGGCGCTGGGACTCGCCTTGCTCGCGTGGGAACTCTTCGGCCATCTTCCAGTCGAGACGGTGTTCGACCGCCTGTACCTCATCCGGGTCGGTGTGAGCGTCTTCTTCGTCGTCCCGCTTTCGTACCTGTTCTGGCGACTCGGTGGCTTCGGGGGTGCCGACGCGAAGGCACTCATGGTCTTCGCCATCTTACTCCCGACGTTCCCGAGTTACACCGTCGGTGAACTGGTCTTTCCCCTCGCGGACCCGACGCGACTCGGCGTCTTCTCGATGACTGTCCTTACGAACACCGTCATCGTCGGTCTCGCGTACCCACTTTTGCTCGCCGTGCGAAATCTCGCAGCGGGGGAGTTCGAGTTCCCACTTTCGTTTGTTGGTCGTCGCGTCCCCGTTTCGTCGCTCTCGACGGCCCACGGTCGCCTCTTCGAGTCACCCGACGGCATCACCCGAAACGGACTCGACCTCGACGCGCTTCGGATGTACCTCCGCTGGCGCGGCCTGTCGCTTTCGGACGTGCGAGCGAATCCGGAGGCGCTTCGTAACCCGGAGAGTATCGGCGAGACGTTCGACCCGACAGACGGTGCGGTTCACCGAGCGACTACTGATGGTGGGACTGAAGCCGACCTCGGTACGTCTGCCGACACT
>NZ_JBZRPK010000629.1:0-10608 GCF_058382125.1 Haloferax sp. s1 | reverse complement strand
GGGGTTCGCGCCCCCGAGCCCCGAAGTTGGATTCGAGCCCCGATGCATCGGCCGCCGCGAGGTCACCCGCGGTTTCGATACCGAATGCCCCGAGTTCACGGGCCGTAACCGGACCGACGCCGTGGACTTCCTCGACCGGGAGCGGTTCGAGAAACGACCGAACGTCGCCGGGGCGGACGACCACCAGGCCGTCCGGTTTGTCGAAATCGGAGGCGATTTTCGCGGTGGACATGTTGGGTGCGACGCCGATAGAGGCCGGAACACCGACCTCGCGGGCGATTCGCTGTTTTACGTATCGGGCGTATCCCTCCGCCAGCGTCCGGTCGTCCGAGGGTGCGAGGTCCCACGCGGTTCGGTCTGTCACATCCAGATATGCCTCGTCGATGCTCACCTCGCGGACCACGTCGGCGCAGTCGTGAAGAATCTCTTTGACCTCCGCGGCGACCGACTTGTAGAACTCGATGTCGACGGTGCGGTAGTAGCCCGCTTCTGCCGGGTCGTCGTCCGGGGCGATATCTTCGAGTCGGGGAAGCCGGTCGAGTGCCGTGGAAATCGGTTGGGCGCTTTCGACGCCGAATTTCCGGGCTTCGTAACTCGCCGTGGCGACAGCCCCGTGGCCCTCGCCCGGTTCGTACCCCATCCCGACGACCACCGGTTCACCAACGAGAGCAGGTTCGCGGAGGCGCTCACAGGAGGCGTAAAAACAGTCCATGTCCACGTGGAGGACGATTCTGTCGGGACGCTCGTCGGTCGTCGTACCCGGCAGTGTTTCCTCCGCCATTATCGGGCGTACGTGAGCGACGTACCTGAAGCTTCAGATAGCGGGGTGAAAGTAAATTCAGATAGCACGGTGAAAGTAGAGTAGACGTACGACTGGTGAACAGATGTTCGGTGAGTGAACGTATAGCAAGTAAATCGCAGGAGGGACGAAGAGTCGACTCGTTGTTCGGCGCTTATTTCAGTCGTTCCTGCAGGAACGACGGGTGTGCGGCTTCGACGCCGTTGATAGAGAGGATTCCATCGGAGATGACGTCACCGAGGGAGTCGCCGTCGACGGCGCGAACCTCGGCCATCAGCATGTGGTCTCCAGAGGAGGTGTACAGCGCTTCGACAGCGTCGAGTTCCTTCAATGTCCGTGTTGCTTCGACGTATCGTTCGCTCGCAACGTCGATGCCGACCATCGCAATCGACTGTCCTGCGAGTTTCTTCGGGTCGATATCGGCGGAGTATCCGATGATGACACCGTCGTCTTCGAGTTTGCGGATGTATTTCCGGACCGTCGGCTTCGACACGCCCGCCCGCTCGGCAATCTCAGCGTACGACGCCTTCGCGTCTTCCTCCAAGACTGCCAAGATGCGTCCCTCCGTGGACGTGGTTTCCATGCCCGTTGGTTTTACTACGGGAGAAAAATATCTTGCGAATCAGAAAACGGTTCTCTTTCACGTCGAACCTGGTAGTAAACCAAGTCAAAAAACGGGTGCCGACGAATCGGCTGTCGGCGTTATTTGTGCTTGTCGAGGAAGTTGTCGAAGGAGCGCTCCCACTCGTAGGAGTCGTCGAAGTACCGCTCTGCGAGCGGTTCTTCGGGCATCTCGCCGATGCGCTTTTTCTCCTGCTGGTAGGACGGACGGTCTTCGTCGACGTAGTACCGGCCGGTGAGGACGGTACCCTCGTGCAGTGCGTTCTCCGTCTCGAACATCATCTCGGAGGCTTCCGAGCGGTTCGTCTTGTCGAACTCGTAGTCGTCAGAGTCGTTGATGTCGATGTACGGGACGTACTGGCGTGCGTCCTTGTTCCACGTCGGACACTGCGTCAGGAAGTCGACGTGGGAGAAGCCGTCGTGCTGGATGGCTTCGACGATGATGTCCTTCGCCTGGTTCGGGTTGACTGCGGCCGTACGGGCGACGTACGACGCACCCGCGTTCAGGGACATCGAGAGCGGTCGAAGCGGCGTCTTGGCCGAACCGTGCGGCTGAGTCTTCGACTTGTGGCCCATCGGCGACGTCGGGGACGTCTGTCCCTTCGTGAGGCCGAAAATCTCGTTGTTGAACACGATGTACGTGATGTCGTGGTTCTCACGAGCGGTGTGCATGAAGTGGTTGCCACCGATACCGTAGCCGTCACCGTCACCGCCAGCAGCGACCACGGTCAGACCGGGGTTCGCCAGCTTTGCGGCGCGGGCGATAGGCAGCGAACGACCGTGGATGGTGTGGAAGCCGTAGCTGTTGAAGTAGCTGTTGAGCTTCCCGGAACATCCGATACCGGTCGTGACCATCATCTCTTCGGGCGAGAGGCCGAGTTCGGCCGCCGCACCCTTCAGAGCCTTCAGGACACCGAAGTCACCACAGCCAGGACACCACGTCGGCTGGGGTTCGAGTCCAGGGGTGAACTCGTTTTGGTCCTCTTCCGTTTCTTCACCGATTGCGCTGAATGCACTCATGATTTATTCACCCACCTTGGGGACGAACTTCGTGCGGTTGTCTGGGAGCTCCTCGCCTTCGAGGAGCGCCGTCTCGAAGCCCTCGACGATGTCGGCGGGCTCGAACGGGTTGCCGTTGTACTTGAGGAGACTCGACATCTTGTCGCCGTAACCGCCGAGTTCCTTCTGGATGAGACCGCGGAACTGCGCGGAGGCCGTCATCTCGACGACGAGCGCTTCCTCGACGCTGTCGAGGAATTCCGAGACCTGCTGTTTCGGGAACGGCATCATTTCGGAGACGCCGAAGACTTTCACCGAGTGGCCGTTCTCGTTGAGAACGTCGGCGGCCTCTTCGACGGTACCCTGCTGGCTACCGAAGGTTATGAGACCGATTTCGGCGTCTTCGTCGCCGTAGACCGTGTTGAACTCGTTGTCGTCGTTGAGTTCGGCACGGATGGAGTCGACCTTCTGCATGCGGCGATTCATCTGGGCGACGCGGTTCTCGGGAGATTCCGAGATGTGACCCGCGGGCATGTGTTCGTTACCCGTGGCGAGGTAGCGACCGCCCTTCTGTCCGGGCAGCGAGCGCGGCGAGACACCGTTTTCGGTGTCGTGCTGGAAGCGCTGGTACTTGCCGGCGTCGTCGTGCGGTGCCTCTTCGAGTTCCGCTTCCGTCAGGACCGAGCCGAGGTCGGCGTTCGGTTCCTCGTCGAAGACCGAAGCCGGGACGTTCGATAGTTCGCCGCCGAGCTTCTGGTCGTAGAGGACGATAGACGGAATCTGGTACTCGTAGGCGAGCTTGAACGCCTTGCGCGTCTGGTAGTACGCCTCGGCTGCGTTGCCGGGGGCGAAGACGACACGGTGGGAGTCACCCTGCGACGTGTACAGGACGTGTTCAAGGTCGGACTGCTCGGGCTTGGTTGGCATCCCGGTCGACGGACCGGCACGCATGGCCTCGACGAGAACGAGCGGCGTCTCGGTGATTTCTGCGAGACCGAGCGGCTCGGACATAAGCGAGAAGCCACCACCGGACGAACCGGACATGGCCTTTGCACCGGCGTGCGAGGCACCGATTGCCAGCGCAGCGGCGGCGATTTCGTCCTCCACCTGCTCGGAGATACCGCCGAGTTCGGGGAGGTTCTGGGTCATGATAGTGAAGACTTCCGTCCACGGAGTCATCGGGTAACCCGCGATGAAGCGGCAGCCTTCGTCGATGGCACCGTACGCGATTGCGTCGGAACCGGAGAGAAGAACCTGCTCTTCGTCGTGTTCGCCGGTCGGCGCCTGAATGTCCGGCGCTTCGACGTCGAACTCCTCTTGGACCATCTCGTACGCGTCGTCGAAGACGGTGAGGTTGGGTTCGAGAATCTTGTCCGGCATCGCATCCGACATCAGACTCTTGATGACGTCGGGTTCGATGTCTGCGATGGCGCACGTGACGGCGACACCGGCGGTGTTGCGCATGACCTCACGACCGTGTTCGCGGGCGATGGTGCGCAGGTCGATATCGTAGACGTGCCAGTCGTTCTCTTCGACGCGCTCGTCGAAGTCCTCAATCTCGGAGGCGTCGAGAAGACCAGAGTCGTAGACGATGACACCACCCTCGACGAGTTCGTCGAGGTTCTCCGAGAGCGGCTTGATTTCCTCGTTGCCGTAGTAGGCACCCTCGCTCGGGTTGCGTGCGAAGGAGTCACCGAGGGCGAGGAGGAAGTTGTACCCGTCACCACGCGATTTGACGGGGTCGGCACTCACACGAACTTCCGTGTACGTGTGACCACCGCGGATGCGCGACGGGTAGTGGCGATGCGTGAAAACGTGTAGCCCCGCTCGCATCAGGGCTTTAGCGAAGTTCTGGCTGGTCGAGGCGATACCGTCCCCGGAACCCCCTGCGATACGCCAGATAAGTTCGTGGTCAGTCATATTTTGAGCTCACGGCCCCGCTGGGGCGCTATCTGAAAAGTTGGGGTGGGTTTGATTAAAGACTTTGCTATGGATTAACAAGAAAAGATAATGAAGGACTTAATATTGTTAAATTGGGCATGTTACCCATAACCAAAAATGGACGAACGGATAGTCAGAATCAGTGTATACGGTGAACGATAACTCGGGATAGAGTGATTTACTCGTTGTCGGGACTCGATGGATGATACGGCGTGTCGTACTCACCGACCTGTCCGTCGAGGCGGTCGGGGTTGATACGACCCGACAGGAGCATGAAGTCGAGGATTGTGGCGTACAGCATCGCCTCGACGACCGGTACACCGCGTGGGGGTAACACCGGGTCGTGGCGGCCGACAACCTGAATCTCCTTTTCCTCGCCCGTTTCCCAGTCGACGGTCCGCTGTTTCTTCGGAATCGAGGTTGGCGCGTGGAGCGTCATCTCGCCGTAGATGGGTTGGCCGGTGGTGATACCACCCTGAATGCCGCCGTGTTTGTTGCCGACGGGGCGCGGGTCGTCGTTCTCGTCGAACTCCCAGTCTTCGTTGCGGTCCGAGCCGGTCCACTCACGGGCCTCGCGGCCGAGCCCGAATTCGAGCGCTGGCGCCGCGGGGACAGCCATCACCGCCTGTCCGAGGCGGGCGGAGAACGAGTCGAACGGGGGTGCGCCCAGTCCGCGAGGGACGCCCTGCGCCTCGAAGTAGATTGACCCGCCGATTGAGTCGCCTTCCGTCTGGTACTGTTCGATGACCTCCATCATCTTCTCGGCCGTCTCGGGATGGGCGCAGCGAACGTCGTTTTCCTCCGAGTGTTCGAGCATCTCCTCGAACGTGACCGGCGGCGCTTCCACGTCGCCGATCTGGTTCACGTGCGCCTTGACCTCGATATCGTACTCGCTCTGTTCGAGGACCTGCTTCGCCACGGCACCCGCGGCGACCCAGTTCACAGTCTCGCGCGCGGACGAGCGCCCGCCACCGCCCCAGTTACGCGTCCCGAACTTCGCCGAGTAAGTGAAGTCGCCGTGCGAGGGCCGCGGGGCCGTCACGTAGGGTTCGTATTTGCCGGAACGGGCGTCCTTGTTCTGTACGACCATTCCGATGGGCGTGCCCGTCGTGTAGCCGTCTAGCGTCCCCGAGTTGATGACCACGGCGTCCGGTTCGCCGCGACTCGTGGTAATCATCGACTGGCCCGGCTTTCGTCGGTCCAGTTCCGCCTGTACGTCGTCGACGGAGAGTTCCACGCCCGCGGGGCACCCCGAGATGGTGACGCCCATGGCGTCGCCGTGACTCTCGCCGTAGGTGGTCACCCGAAAGAGGCGACCGAATTCATTTCCGTTCATTACCCGACCCTCGGGGGGCCGCGCATTTAGTGTTTGTAGAAAGGTGCAATCGTAGGCGGGATTTCGCCTCGCGGAGGTTCATAACCGATGGCGTCGAACGAACGGTATGGGGTCGACAACCCGCGGAAGTCTCCGCAGTCGCCTCGAAGCGACGTTCTGGGAGCGACACGCCAACCCGTGGAGCGGCGGGACGCGAATCCTCGTGTATCCGGTGTTGATGTACGCCATCTACAAGCGAAACCGCCGACTCTTCGCGGCGACAGTGGCGTTCATCGCGGTCAACCCTGTGTTGTTTCCGCGACCCGAGCGCACAGACAACTACCTGAGTCGCATCGTTCTCGCCGAGCGCGAGTGGTTGGACGAGGGAAACGGAACGATGAGTCTCGACTACCCGAACGTTCTCAACGTCCTCAACATCCCAGTTACCGTCTACGCGTTCGCCTCAGCGATTCGCCGTAAGCCGGTCGGAACCGTGCTCGGAACACTCGGCGTGATGGTGCTCAAACTCTGGTGGACCGACGCAATCGTGAAGGAGACGGGCGTGACCGGACGCGGACCCGACGAGGAACCGAACTCAGCGGAGTGAATCGAGCGTCGCCGTGGCGAACGGAACCAGCATCTCGTCGGGGTGCAGGCCGCCGTGCATGGCGACGAGACCGAGTTCGGCTTCCTCCTCGTCGCCGAACCAGACGCCGAGGTCTTGGTGGACGACGACGAGGTCGCCGAGTCGGCGTTCGAAGGTCGCAGAGGGATTCGGGCCGAAGAGGTCGGAGTCTAACACCTCCTGTTTCCGGAACACCCTCGCATCGAGTTCCGCTGTGAGCGTGTCGTGCACCTCGTCGATTCGCTCCGGTTCGAGGTGCAGGTGGACGTTTCGCGGACTGCCAGCGAACCGAATCGGCGTCCCGTCGGTCAGGGTCTTCAGGTCCGAAACGAGGTCGAACGGGGGTGCCGAGAGATCGACGTTTCGGTCCGGGTCGGTGTCGATGAGACCGTGGTCCGCGGTGATGCAGACGAGCGTTTCTCCGTCGTCGTCGGTTGTCTCCGCGAGCATGTCGATGGCCCCGGAGACACGGGCGAACGTCTCGTCCGCCGTCTCTCGATAGGCGTCGGAATCGACGCCTTCGGCGTGCCCGATGGCGTCGGTCTGCGGGAGGTACGCGAAGATGTACGACGGGCCCGTCGCACCCTCGGCAGCCTCCGCAAAGGCGTCGGGAAACGTCGAGAGGTCTTCGGGGTCGTAGGTGTGCGGAACCGTGGACTCGGAGGGGAACGGCGTCACGTGGTGCGTTTCGACGCCCGCCGCCGAGAGTTCCGGATAAATGGACTCTGCGTTGGCCACGTCCTCGAAGTCGATTCGTTCTGGTTCCGACCCGTCCTTCCGGATGAACGGAAGCGCCTCGAACATCTCGTCCGCATCAGGGTCGTAGACGTTCCACCCGATGACGCCGTGCTCTGCGGGGAGGGTCGCCGAATGGAAGGTGTTCAACGCGGCGGCCGTCTCCGACGGGTAGACGGACGTGAGCGGCGTCACCGTTCCGGCACGCTCGAACCGGCGTAAGAAGGGGACTCGCTCGCGCTCGCCGTCCCACTGGGCGAGGCCAAACCCATCGACGAGAAAGACGACGACGCGAGATACGTCACCGTACCCGTCGGTGGCCGCGTCGGGGAGTCGTGGCCCGATGTCGGCTCCAAGCAAGTCGGCGATAGTACCCGGAACCCGGGAGAAACACCAGTCCTCATACGCGGGGAGGAGGTAGTCCCCATCTTGCTGGCGCTTCCGCAGTGCCGACAGGTCGGATAACTGCATGGCACAGTCACCGGACGGCGGTAGGAAAAATATTCTGCTCGGTTGGGTTTTCTTCAGGTCTGGTTCGGCTCAGTTCTCGAGTACGTCGACGCCGAGGTCGCGCATCGTCTCGAAGAAGTTCGGGAACGACACGTCGACGTGTTCCGACCCGGCGATGGTTGTCTCGCCTTTGGCGACGAGGGCCGCAATGGTAAGCGACATCACGATACGGTGGTCACCACGGCCATCAACTGCCGCGCCGACGAGGTCCGTCTCGCCGCCGTGAATCGTGAGACGGTCCTGTTGTTCGGTGACATTCGCGCCCATCTTGGCGAGTTCTTCGGCCATCGCGGTCACGCGGTCGGTCTCCTTGTAGCGGACGTGTTCGCAGTTCTCGATGACCGTGTCGTCGTCGGCGATAGCACCGAGTACCGCGATAGTCGGCAGCAGGTCGGGCGTATCGCCCACGTCGACTGTCGTTCCCGTGAGGTCGGCCGGCGAGACAGTAAGTTCGCCTGCGTCTTCGTCCCACTCGACTTCGGCACCCATGTCGCGGACGATGTCCACGATGGCGCTGTCACCCTGTGCCGACGGGCGCGCGCCTTCGATGGTGACCGATGTACCCTCCGCGCCCGCGACTGCGCCGGCGGCGAGGAGATACGAGATAGACGAGAAGTCGCCGGGGACGCTGTACTCGCCGTCGACCGGGTGGTACGATTGCCCGCCGGGGACCGAAAAGCCGTCCTCGGTTCGCGTGGCTTCGACGCCGAAGTCGGAGAGCAGTTCGAGCGTGATATCGACGTACGGCGAGGATTTGAGTTCCGTCGTGAGGTCGATGTCGATTCCCACATCGGTGACTGCGCCGGCCATGAGAAGCGCCGTGATGAACTGCGACGACACGTCGCCGGGGATTTCGACCGTGCCGCCGGTCATCCCGTCGCCGACGACGAGCGGTGCTTGTCCGTTTCGTCGCGTGCTCTCCGCGCGGCCGTCGAGGTCGAAAACGGCGGTGAGAAGCGGACCGTGGGGGCGCGACCGAAGCGACTCGTCGCCGGTAAGGACGGTCAGGTCGGCTCCGAGGGCGGCACAACCGGTGACGAGGCGCATTGTCGTTCCCGAGTTCGCGCAGTCGATCACGTCGTCCGGCGTTCCGGGGCGGCCGTCGAATCCGACGACATCGACCGTCTGGCCGTCGCGGTCGACGGTTCCGCCGAACGCTCGAACTGCGCGCATGGTGGCTTTCGTGTCGGCGCTGACGAGTGCGTCGCGGACGACGGCCTCGTCGCTGTAGCCTGCTGCGAGGATGGCTCTGTGTGTGTAACTCTTCGACGGCGGCGCTCGGATTCGGCCGCTGACCCGAGACGGGGAAACGTGGGCGTCCATATCGGGGGGTTGTCTGGGTGCGGTATCAGCGTACCGGACGCGGCGACGCTCTCCCCGGCTTGCAGTGCTGTCTATCTTTCTTCGAGGAGAGAATCCCGCCGTTTACGGCGGGAGTGAATCCGACAACTCCTCCCCAATCCACCGTCGATGGCAGACCGGATATTCCACGCTAATCCACACTCTTGAGTAAGTTTGTCTACATAGGCTATGTCTGGCGATTCAGGTCACTCGTACCTACGTTGGTTCCATCCAGAACCACCGACAGGTCTGCGATGGCCTTGACTCGCTCGGAGACTCCGCCTCGAAAATCTGGAACGTTATCAGACTGCGTCTGATAGCCCGTGAGACGTAGTCTCACGACGTCGCACGATGGACAGCCGACCGCATCTGGAATGCAACCGGCGAAATCCCAGACGAGGGCGTGCTGAAATCGTATATGAAGAACCAGTCGTGCTGGAAAGAAGTCATCGAAGAACTTTCCGACGCTTTCCAGTCATGGTTCGACCTGCGACACAAGTTTGACGAGGCGAATCCGCCCGGCTACCGCAAACACGGCGACACTCGACCGCGTTCCACGGTCACGTTCAAAGAAGACGGATTCAAACACGACCCTGAGAACAACCGCGTTCGACTCAGCAAGGGGAAGAATCTCAAGGAGTACTGGTCGGACTTCCTGCTCTGCGAGTATCAGACTCGCCCGGACGTTGACCTCTCAGAGGTTGAGTCGGTACAGAACGTTCGCGCCGTCTGGAACGGCGACGAGTGGGAACTGCACTTCGTCTGCAAAGTCAGACTCGAAACCACCGATTCCGCAGGTGACGAAGTAGCAGGAATCGACCTCGGTATCAAGAACATCGCCACGGTCGCATTCCCCAATGAATATGTTCTCTACCCCGGCAACTCGCTCAGAGAAGACAAACACTACTTCAAACGTGCTGAATACGACACGGAGGGTGAGAACGGACCGTCCGAGAGGTCGATGTGGGCACGTCGGAAACTCGCTGACCGAGAGACGCACTTCTACCACACACTGACGAACGCCATCATCACAGAGTGTGTCGAACGCGGTGTTGGCACGCTCGCGGTGAGTTGGCCCGAAGACGTGCGCGAATCTGATTGGGGCAAGACCGGCAACAAGAAACTCCACACGGGCCTTCGACCGCATCTACCAGTACCTCGAATATAAAGGAGAGATACGTAGCATCGAGGTACTGAAAGAGAACGAGTGGGATACGTCGAAAAACTGCTCGAAGTGTGGTGATGACACGAAGTCGAACCGTGTCGAACGTGGCCTGTACGTCTGCTCGTCGTGCGGGTTAGTCGGGAATGCGGATTGCAACGGGGCGGAGGATATGCGTCAGAAGATAACTCCAAGTCCTCATGGAGAGGATAGGAGTAACGGCTGTGTGGCACAGCCATCGACATACTTGTTCGACCGCGAGAGCGGGACGTTTCGCACGAGAGAACAGGTCGTGTCGTAGACCGGCAAATATCCCACCTGCGGTACGGGAAGCCCCGTCGTTTACGACGGGGAGGATGTCACCGTTGCTTGGAGCGGCGGGTGTTGCTTTTTTCCTTTGTCCTCGTTTCCGCTCGCCCCCCGGGGGGGGTGCTTTTGCTCGCCACCCGGAGGGGGCGGTTTCCCCCGCCCCCCCGGGCGGCAGTTTTCTCTCCCCCCTCCCGGCGGTCGGCTCCGCCCGCCACCCCCGGCGGCAGGTGCCCCCCCCCCCCCCGGGCGGG
>NZ_JBZRPK010000630.1:0-10667 GCF_058382125.1 Haloferax sp. s1 | reverse complement strand
CTGCGACTTCGGCGGCGGTCTGGATACCGGAGAGACCAGCACCGCCGATAACGACCTTCGCGGGGTCGTCGCGGGAGGCGTCTTTGGCCGCCTGTTTGATGTCCTGGTGAATCTCGCGGGCGTCGTCGAGACCTTTGAGTTGGTGGGCGAACTCTTTGAGGCCCTCGATGCCGAAGAATGCGGTCGAAGACCCGATAGCGACAAGCAGGTAATCGTAGTCGACAGTGTCGCCGCCTTCGAGTTCGACGACGCGCTCGTCGACATCGACGTCCGTCGCGCGGCCCTTGACGAACTCCGTTTCGTTGGATTTGACTTCGTCGACGGGAATCGCGATGCTCGACTCGACGCTCGGGTCACGGATGCATCGGTGGACCTCGTGGAGGACGAGGTGGTAGTCGTGTTCGGCGACCCACGTCAGTTGTGCGTCGTAACCGAGTTCTTCTTCGAGGCGTTTTACTGCGCCGGCCCCGGCATACCCTGAGCCGAGAACGACGACCTGCGTGCTCATGTGGTCGTCTGTGCAGTCATCGGATAAAGGGGCTTTGAAACTCGCTCCCAATGCCGGGGGATTTGGGGGCTATACGCTCCGACGCGTCGAAGTTCGGGTTCGACGGTTGTCGGATTATTTGAGTGAGAGTCCGGCGTGCCAGCGGTCAACGCCGGCCTCGCGTTTGACTTCGTCCATCTTGGCGAGGAGATGGACCGCGAGGCTCGCCACTTCGGCCGCCCGCGACTCGCCTTCGGTGCGGAACTCGCCGGTGACGCGGTTCGCGTAGACCGAACAGACGGCACCGGCCCGAAGGCCGTAGACGTTCGCGATAGTCAGGAGCGCCGACGCCTCCATCTCGATGTTCTTGACGTTCGCGTTCTGGAGTTCCTCGACGAGCGATTCGGAGCCAGCAGCGCGGAACTCCTCGAATCCGGGTCGGCCCTGACCGGCGTAGAACGAGTCCGCGCTCATCGTCAGGCCGACGTGGTAGTCGTAGCCGAGTCGCTCCGCGGCGGCGACGAGGGCGGAGACGACCTCGTGGTCGGCCACGGCGGGGTAGTCCTCGCGGACGTACTCTTTCGAGGTCCCCTCTTGCCGGACGGCACCGGAGGTGATGACGAGGTCGCCGACGTTCATCTCCGGTTGGATAGCGCCGCACGAACCGACGCGGATGAAGGTATCGACGCCCACGCGGGCGAGTTCTTCGACGGCGATTGCCGCCGACGGACTGCCGATTCCCGTCGAGGTGACGGAGATGGGCGTCCCGTCGTACGTTCCCGTTGCGGTTCGGTACTCGCGGTGGTACGCTTTCTCCTCGTGGTCCTCCCACAGCGCGGTGACTTTGTCGACGCGCTCTGGATTTCCAGGGAGCAACACGGCGTCCGCGAGGTCCTCGGGACCGACTTCGAGGTGGTACTGAACCTCGTCGTTCGGGTCCTCACTATCGTTCATGCACGTACTCTCAGCGGAGCGGTAGAAATTCTTGCGTTCTTCGGAGCCGACGAGAACTGCGCCAGCGAAAGACGGAACTTACTCGTCGCGGTCGCGCTTTTCCGCGGCCGCTTCGAGCGTGTCGAGTGAAATCGTATCCGGCAGAAGTTCGCCCAGCGTGTACTCGGCTGTCTCATCGCCACCGAGGTCGCAGATGACGGGAAGGTCTTCGTCGCAGAACTCCGCGAGCGTCTGACGGCACATTCCGCACGGGGTCACACCGTCGCGGGCACCCGAGGTGACCACGAGACGGGCGAACTCGGTGTGGCCGTTCTTGACCGCTTCGGCGATAGCGACCTCCTCGGCGTGGAGACTGTTCGAGTAGTTCGCGTTCTCGATGTTACAGCCGACGTACACCTCGCCGTCCGATGTTTCGAGCGCCGCACCGACGGTGTACTCCGAATAGGGAACGTAGGCGTTGTCGAGCGCTTCGCGGGCGCGTTCGACGAGTGGTTCGGGCATGTGTCGCCGTGATTCGTGTGGGGTGGCTTAGTTCGTTCGTCTCTCGTATCCGGGGCCGTATCACCGCACCCTTTCGGCTCGTGTCGTCCCGCAAGCGACTATACCGTCCGGTTCCAACGCGCCGTCGTGAACGACAAATTGGGTGGACGACGGGTTCTACTCCTCATCGGCGTGAGCACCGTGCTCATCTCGGGGATTCTCGGCGTCTTCATCGGCGAGAGCGGCGGCCAAGTCGCCGCCGAGATATCGCTGTTCGGCCTCCTTTCGCTGCCGACGACGCCGCTTGCGTTCAGCGTCTACGGCATGGTCCTCTCCGTGGTTATCCTCGCGGTGCTGTTCGGTCTCGTCGAGTTCGCCTCTCGGATGGAACAGGCCTAATTTCGGTGTGCGACCGAGCGTGTAATCGCGGCCGAAAGGCGGACCGTTTTTGCTCGTCGGGACCGGACAGCCATCTATGGATGCGCCCTCGTCGACTACGGCATCGTCTTCGGCCGGTAACCCGTCGCCCGGGCCGCTCCCGGAAGAAGAGGGTGGCAAAAACCGGAAGCGCGCCGCGTTAGCCACTGCACCGTTTCTGGCGCTCGGTCTCGCCGACGTGGTGCTTATCTTGCTGCAGGGACTCCAACCCCTCTGGGGATTCGCCATCCTGCCGCCGATTCTCTTCTGTAGCGTGCTGTCGTGGATCGTCTTCAGTACAGACTTCCTCGACGACCGGACCTGAACCGACCGACCGTTTCGAACCGTTCAGCGACGCAGATTCGTGGAGTACTTCGTCGGCGTCTCCTCGTCGTAGCCGAAGTCTTCGGCCGTTAACTCCGGTTCCGCTGCCCCGGCAGATTTCGGGGCCGCGACCTTGAACCGCTCGCGGAGTCGCTCCGGCATCATGAACTTCCCGAGGTCGAGTCGGAGTGCAATCGCGTCGGGGTCGGCTTCTCTGACCTGTTCGAGTCGGCTTCGAAGCACTTCGGGGAGGTCGTCGGCGTCCAAGGCCTCGAAGCCGAACTGCGTACAGTAGCGGTGTGCCGACGAGAACCCGTACACGGTGTCGAATCCCTCGGCGCTGGCGCGGTCGACGAGTCGCTCGACGACGTGTGCGCCGACACCCTGTCTGCGCCACCGCTCCGGGACGCCGACGCAGGTAATCTCGCAAAACGGGGTGTCACCCTTGTGGACCCGAATGCGACCGAACCCGGCCTTTTCGTTCGACTCCTCGTCAAGCGCGATGACGTAGTCGCGGGAGCGGAAGGAGCCATCGTCAAGCCCGAGTTCCTCCAGCGAATCGAGCAACCAGACTTCGTCTCGGTTCTTGGCATCCCGGACGTACATACGTGAACATACCGCTTCGGGAGACAAAAACACCCCGGGCCAGTCCGTCGATTCCCGTCTCGCTTGGGGAACCAAAATGAAAGAACAGTAAAGATTGATGGTTATAGTCACAGTACGTCGATTCATGGACGTACCCGACACCGATACCGTGGTGCACGAACCGGACTCGGCGTTCGTCGAAGATGCCAACGTGACTCGATTCATGCGGGAACACGACATCGAGGACTACGACGAACTCATCGAACGGACGACGACCGAGGTGCCGGGTGTGAGCGCCTCCGGCGTCGACTGGTTTTGGGACGAACTCGTCGACTATCTCGATATCGAGTTCTACGATGACTACGACGAAGTACGTGACAATTCGGACGGCCCGCAGTTCACTCGCTGGTACCCCGGCGGCGAACTCAACATCGCCCACAACGTGCTGGACCGACACGCCGCCGTCGACTCCCCGAACCGAAACCGCGTCGCCTGTATCTGGGAGGGTGAAGACGGCGAGGTCGTCCAGCGGACCTTCCACGACCTGTATCAGGAGGCGAACCGCGTCGCCAACGTCCTCGAATCCTACGGCGTCGGCACCGGCGACACCGTCGGTCTCTACATGCCGATGGTCCCCGAAGTCATCTCCATCCTCTACGGCTGTTTCAAAGTCGGCGCAACCGCCGTCCCCATCTTCTCCGGGTTCGGCGTCGACGCCACCGCGACCCGTCTCGAAGACCCCGAGTGCTCGGTGTTGTTCACCGCCGACGGCTTCTACCGCCGCGGGTCGGAAGTCCGACTGAAACCGACAGCAGACGAGGCCATCGAAGAAGCCGGATGCGTCGAACACGTCGTCGTCTACCAGCGGTTCGAGGATAGTAACGAGGACGTCCCGTGGACCGACGGCCGCGACGAGTTGTGGGCGAACACCGTCGACGAGGCCGACTCCGAATACGAGACGAAACACCTCCCCTCGGACGCAGAGTCGATGCTGCTCTACTCGTCGGGGACGACGGGGAAGCCGAAAGGAATCGTCCACACCCACGCCGGCGTGCAGGCTCAGACGGCCAAGGAGATTCACTTCGGCTTCGACCAGAAGCCCGAAGACCGCTTCTTCTGGGTCTCCGACATCGGCTGGATGATGGGACCGTGGACGCTCATCGGGAACCACACCTTCGCTGGAACCATCTTCATGTACGAAGGTGCGCCGGACCACCCGGAACCCGACCGGTTCTGGGACATGATAGAACGCCACCGTATCACCACCTTCGGCATCTCGCCGACCGCCATCCGCGCCCTGCGGAAGTACGGCGACGAAGCGGTCGACAAACACGACCTGTCGAGTCTGCGCCTCCTCGGGTCGACCGGCGAGCCGTGGGACCCCGAGTCGTGGATGTGGTTCTACGAGCACGTCGGCGGCGGCGAAGCGCCGATTATCAACATCTCCGGCGGCACCGAAATCTGCGGCTGTTTCCTCATGCCGATGCCAACCCAACCACTCAAACCGTGCAGTCTCGGCGGCCCCGGACTCGGCATGGACATCGACATCGTGGACTCCGCAGGAGAATCTATCGCCGACACCCACGAGCGCGGCTTCCTCGTCGCCCGCGACTCCTGTCCGGCGATGACGAAAAGCCTCTGGTCCGGCGACGAGCGCTACCTCGACACCTACTGGTCGTCGTGGGAGAACCTCTGGGACCACGGCGACTGGGCGCAGAAGGACGAAGACGGCTTCTGGTTCCTCCACGGTCGCGCCGACGACGCCCTCAACGTGGCGGGTCGGAAGGTCGGCCCCGCCGAGGGCGAAGGCGCGCTCATCGAACACGACGCGGTGAATCAGGCCGCCGCCGTCGGCGCCGCCGACGACACGACCGGGTCCGCCGTCGTCGCCTACGTCGTTCTCGAAGACGACGTGGAGGAAAACGACGACTTGCGCGAGAAACTCCGCGGCGTCGTCGGCGAGGAACTGGGCAAGCCGTTCCGCCCGCGAGAGATTCTCTTCGTCGACGAGTTCCCGAAGACGCAGTCGGGCAAGATTATCCGCCGCGCCATCGCCTCCATCTACGCGGGCGAGGAACTCGGCGACATGAGCAGTATCGAGAATCCCGAGGCGCTCGAAAAACTCGAACAGGCGTCCTGAAGAGACGGCCGAGCGCGACTCGTCGTCGGTTCTTAGTCGGCTACCGACGGGACGATACCGTCGCTCCACGCCTCAGCCGTGAAGTCGACCGCGCCGTTCCACTTCGCCACGACTGTCGTCACCGCGAGGTCGCCGGTCACGTTCACCATCGTCCGAATTCGGTCGAGGATGGGGTCGACACCCGCGACGAGGCCGACGATTTCGAGGGGCAATCCGAGTTGCGTGAGGACCAGGGTGAGCATGATGAGTCCGGACCCCGGTACCCCGGCGGTTCCGATGCTTGCGAGGACGGCCACCGCGACGACGGCGAACTGGTCGACGAGCGAGAGGTTCACGCCCATGATGTTGGCCGCGAAGATGGCGGCGACTCCCTGATACATTGCCGTCCCGTCCATGTTGATGGTCGCACCGAGCGGGAGCGAGAAGCCGTAAATACGCTCTTCGATGCCGAGGTTTTCGTCGGCATCAGACATCGTGACCGGAAGCGTGCCAGACGACGACCGAATGCTCAGCGCCGTCACCATCGCATCGCGCGACCCGGAGAGGAATGCGAATGGCGAGCGACGGGCGAGTCCGACGACCAAGCCGCTGAGATAGACGACGCCGATGTGGACGACGGCGGCCACGAGCATCGTGCCGATGAGAAGCGAGAACGGCAAAATTGCGTCGACACCGGCCGTCCCGAAGACGTTCGCCATGAGTGCGAAGACGCCGATGACGCCGAACTCCATCGCACCCCAGACGACTTTGTACATCGCCTCGGCCCCCGCGTCGGCAAGGTCGAAGAACGTCTCGATGCCGGACTTGACGGACTCGTCGTTCGTCTCCTCCCAGACCAGCGACAGGCCGAGTCCGAACACCACGACGAAGAAGATAGTCGGGAGTACGTTCCCCTCGGCCATCGCGCCCATCGGGTTCGTCGGGACGATGTTGAGGACGACCTCGACCGCGTTCGGTGCCTCGGCACTCTGGGCTTCGGCTTGAGCGAGAAGCTGTTCGAGTCCGCGGGACCCGGGGTCGACGAGGTTACCCACACCTAAGCCGATAGCCACCGCGAGGGCCGACGTGAACGCGTACAGGCCCACGACCTGTAACCCGACGCGCCCGAGCGACGAGGGAGAGAGTTGCCGAACACCCATCAGGAGCGTAAACACCACGATGGGGACGATGAGCATCTTCAGCAACCGAACGAACAGGTCACCGATGGGCTTTAACGCGGTTGCGGGTTGTCCGACGACGAGGCCCAGAAGCGAGCCCAACACGAACGCCAACCCAATTCGATAGACGATGCTAACAGAGCGGTACCGTCTCCATAGCGAGACGATGGCAGAATTTGACATGATACGTGTTGTCACTAAGTGGATAACTGGGCGATAAGTGTATTGGCTAGACAACAGACATCGGTACAAAAGTTGAATCGAGATGCAGGATTTTTCTGAGATATCTAACTCAGATTCGAACGACGATTTTCCGGAGAGTCAGTCGTCGTCGAGAATCTCACCCGGTGCGACCGCATTCGACTCAGTTGCACGCTCGTTGACGATGATTGCCGCGTCCATGGGGTCGTCGTCAGCAGGGACGCGAATCGTCCCGCCGGCGAGAAGCGGCGCGAGAATACCAGCAACGACGGTTCCGGGGTGCGAGAGGGAAGCGCGAACCGCAACCGTGTCGACTTCGCCAAGGTTGTAGTCCGAGACGACTCGTTTCGCCGCATCGAGAAGGTCGCCGTGCGTGTACTCGCGGCCGTCGGCGACGAGTGCCACATCGTCGGGGGCGACGATTTCCGGGTGGACGGCGGGGTTCTCGCTCCAAACTTCCTGTTCCCAGTGAGTTGTCGTCGGCGAACTCGGCGAGCCGTTGTAGACGGCGAGTTTGTGGCCCGGCGGCAGGTCGAACTCGTCTTCTCGGGCGACATCCACGACGACAGCGCGGGCCTCCGAAGTCGGGTCGAAGGTCGTCACCGCGCCGAGTTGGGCCGCGCCGAGGAACGTCAACATCGGCTCCGGGAGTGAAACCGGTTCGACGGCGACGCGAGCACCCGTGCGGACGCCGAGGTAGCGAAGGACGTTTCCCGCCTTGTACGACGTGGTGATAAGGTCGTAGTACGTGTAGGTCCGGCCGGGGCCGTCGACCCGGAGGGCGAGTCGGTCGCTTCGCCTGTCACGGGCCATGAGGTCGCCGATAACGTCCATAGGCAGCCCTACGCGGGCGGTATGAAAAAAGGCGACGAGGCGGCGGTCGGCTTCGGGGTACGGTGCGATTCGAGCGAGTTCAACCGCATCAGCGACTCAGGGTGCGCCAGCGACGACGAACACGCATTCTTCGTCGCCGGTTCGGAGTTGCCGCGTATCCGTTGGAGAGACACGCACGGCGTCTCCGGGTTCAAGTTCGACCTCCTCGCCCTCGACGACGAGGGTCGCGGAACCCGAGACGAGGAAGTAGACCTCCTCGTGATTTTGGTGGGCGTGGTCGTGGCGTTTTCCTTTCCAGTTCGGGTCGCACTCGAAGACGGAAAACCCGAGTTGTTTACACTCCAGCGCGTCGCGCATGAAGTGTAGCCCGCCAGCGAGTTCGTCTACGTCTCGGTAGTTGACTTTCGTGTGCGACATTGTCTAACAGATGGGTGCGAGAACCCTTAACGTAGCGGCAAAAAACGAATCGGGGCGGAACGAAAGCGGTCGAAAGCGGTTACAGCGAGTTCTTGAGCTTCTGGAAGAGGCTCTCTTTGACCTCTTCGCCGCCCGCCTCGGCGAACTGCTTGAGCGCCTCGCGCTGTTCGCTGTTGAGGTCTTCGGGTGTGACGACGTGAATTTCGACGTGAAGGTCGCCGTTGCCGCGACCGTCGAGGTGCGGCATCCCCGCGCCGGAGACCGTAAAGGTCGAACCGCTTTGGGTTCCCGCCGGAACCTTTAGTTCCTCTTCGCCGTCGAGCGTCGGCACTTCGACAGTCGCGCCGAAGACGGCTTGCGGGAAGGAAATCGGGTGCGTGTACTGTAGGTCGTCGCCGTCGCGGTCGAACTCCTCGTGGTCGCGGACGTTGACTTCGACGAAGAGGTCGCCGTTCGGCCCGCCGTTCTCTCCGGGTTCACCCTCGCCGCGGTACCGGAGGCGCTGCCCGTCGCGGAACCCGGCCGGGATGGTGATGGTCACGTCGCGGGTGCGGCGGACGCGCCCGCTGCCGCGACACTCGGAACAGTCTTCGCTGTAGGTCTTGCCCTCGCCGCCGCAGGCGCGACAGGTCGTCGTCTGCTGAACGCGGCCGAACGGCGTCTGCTGGACGGTCGTCTGCTGGCCGGAGCCGTTACACTCGGAACAGGTGTTCACGTCAGCATCGGCGGGGGGGCCCTCCCCGGCCCAATCGGGGCAGACCCCCCGGCGGCGGATCCTCCCATCCCGCTCGGCGCCGTGGGACGCGTCTTTGCGGGCGGTGGGAATGGGCTGGGCGGCGGCGCGGCCCCGTTGCGGGCGGCTACGTCGTTGACCGCCACCGCCGTTGAAGAGGTTGTTAAAGATGTCTTCGAAGCCGCCACCGCCCATCCCGCCGAAGGGGTTTCCGCCGCCTCCGAAGGGATTGCCCTGACCGCGGCCACCGCCGCCGCCACCGGCCCCGCGCTTTTGGGTCTGCTGGAAGCGTTCGTGGCCAAGTTGGTCGTACATCTGGCGCTTTTCGTCATCCGTGAGGACCTCCTTGGCCTTCTGAACCTTCTTGAACTTCTCTTCGGCGTCCTCTTCGTCGGACACGTCAGGGTGGTATTTCGCGGCCTTCTTGCGGTACGCGTTCTTGATTTGGTCTTTCGAGGCGTCCCGCGAGACCCCGAGCACGTCGTAGAAGTCCTCGCTCATCAGTTGCTATGGTGTAACCGGCGAAGGTATTTGAAAAGTACGTCTCCCGTATCGGCGAGCACGGGCGGCGTTAGAGCCGCCTCAACAGTTTCTTTCGACCGCCCGCACCGGGTCCCCCGGAAAGCCGGGGTGAGATAGTTCGATTACTCGTCGTCGTCTTCGTCGTCGAAGTCCGCGTCGGCGTCGACGAAGTCTTCAGGGTCGGCATCGGCACCAGGGCCATCGGCACCGCCGGGACCACCAGCTTGTGCCTGTGCCTGCTGCTGGTACATGCGCTTGCCAATCTCCTGCAGTTCCTTCGAGAGGTCTTCGGTCACGTCTTCGAGTTCGTCCGTACTCGCATCGTCGTCTTCGAGGACCGCTTCCACGTCCTCGATAGCCGCTTCGATGTCGGCGCGGAGTTCGTCGTCGACGTTCTCTTCGTTCTCTTCGAGGAGGGTCTCGGCGCGCTGAACTGCGCCCTCGGCCTCGTTTCGGGCTTCGACGGCGCGACGGCGTTCCTTGTCCTCTTCGGCGTGCTGTTCGGCCTCGCGCTGCATGCGGTCGATTTCGTCGTCGGAGAGACCAGCGCCGCCTTCAATGGTGATGGACTCGGCGTTTCCGGAGCCTTTGTCCTCGGCGGAGACGTTGACGATACCGTTTTCGTCGATGTTGAAGCCGACTTCAATCTGCGGCGTTCCGGCCGGTGCCGGCGGGATGCCCGAGAGCGTGAATTCGCCGAGGAGTTCGTTGTCTTCAGCCATCTCGCGTTCACCCTGGAAGACGCGGACCTGCACCGTCGTCTGGTTGTCGGCCGCGGTGGTGAAAATCTTCGACTCCTCGGTCGGGATGGTCGTGTTCTTCTCGATGAGGCGCTCGAAGAGACCACCCTTGACCTCGATACCGAGCGACAGCGGCGTCACGTCGAGGAGGACGATGTCGTCGACCTCGCCGCCGAGGACGCCACCCTGAATGGCCGCGCCGAGTGCGACGGCCTCGTCGGGGTTGACGGACTTCTTGGGCTCGGAGCCGAGAATCTCTTCGACCTTGTCGAGGACCTGCGGCATGCGGGTCGAGCCACCGACGAGGATGACGTCGTCGATGTCGTCCTTGCCGTATCCGGCGTCTTCGAGGGCCTGCTCGGTCGGTTCGACGGTGCGGTCGATGAGGTCCTTCGTGAGCGACTCGAACTTCGCGCGGGTCAGGTCGTATTCGAGGTGGACCGGACCGGAGTCCGTCGCCGTGATGAAGGGGAGGTTGATGGTCGTCTCCTTGCGCGAGGAGAGTTCGATCTTGGCTTCTTCGGCCGCGTCCTTCAGGCGCTGGAGGGCCTGTCGGTCCTCGCGGAGGTCGATGCCGTGGTCGTTCTTGAACTCCGTGGCGAGCCAGTCGATGATTGCTTCGTCCCAGTCGTCACCGCCGAGTTCGTTGTCCCCGTTCGTCGCGACAACTTCGTAG
>NZ_JBZRPK010000067.1:0-840 GCF_058382125.1 Haloferax sp. s1 | reverse complement strand
GGTGATGTGCCGTAATTTATTACTTCAGCGCCATCTCCGAGGCTGTCGTTGTCGGTGTCCATGAGAAACATCGACGAATTGTTCGCCAACTCGTTTGCGTTCGTGAGTTTGTCGCCGTCGATGTCGCCATCCTTCCGAATAATCGAGATGTTGATGGTGTCGGTGCCGAGTTTCTTGGGCTCCGCCGGAAATTCATCCCAGAGGACGACCGTGATGTTGTTTGAACCCTCGAACGAAGAGAGATTGTCGTAGTCAAACGTCGCGGTTCGGTTACTGGGGTTCAGCTCCTTGTACTGACAGGCGGCTGTCTGGCCAGTTTCGTTTTGCACGCATACCTTGTAGAAGCTCGACTCGTTAGAGGCATTAAATCTCACCACGAGCGTGTTTGGTTGCGACTCCCAAAGGAACGTTGACCTACCCGTCTCTTTAGCCGGAACCGTATCCGTAAATTCCCCTTCGACGAATACCTCGTGGTCGGTGGTGTCGTTCGAACCAGCAACGGCCACAGGAACGATAGCCGCGACGGCTACGAACACAGTCACCAGAAGAAGGGCCTTAGTTCGAGACATCATCACAGGACCGGAGTTCTAGGTGGGTGTAGCCACTGAAAGCGAGACACTGAGTCGCTCCGCTCACAGTGGTTTGCGGGGCAACTCTGTCCGAGTCTCGACTGATATGGGAGCACGTGGCTGTATTCATGGGATTCAGTTGTGTATTATTTGATAGACTTTGCTTCACCAATATGAATCTCACGGCAGATAGAAGAGAAAAAGCCGATGGCAGAGAACATCAAGGGTTCAATGAAATTCGTCGACCACAACCAAATCACACAGCATACAC
>NZ_JBZRPK010000631.1:0-10753 GCF_058382125.1 Haloferax sp. s1 | reverse complement strand
CGCGTTCGGGTTTCGAAAGTGAGACGTTGGAGTTTCCGCCGATGCCGCCGAGACAACCGGCGAGTCCGACTGCCGCGCCCGTCCCGACAGCACGGAGATACGTTCGTCGATTCATTACTCTCATTATCGGGTGGGGACTCAAATGCCGTTTGGTGTGCGTTTCGAACGCCAACGCGACGAAATGTGACTCAGGTGTCGGATTGAATCTTCGACGCACACACCAGAACGGACTTGCCCCCGAAGTCCCTAGCCGAGGTATGTTCGACGGGTCTCCGTCACGCCGGGCGTTCCTGAAAGCCGCAGTTGCGGCCGGGGGCGCGGCGGCACTCTCCGCATGCCTCGACCGGGCACCGGACGACCCCGTACCAGCGGGAACCGCCGAGTTCGACACCCTCCCAGACAGGCAACACGCGTGGAACGACGTCTGTGCGACCGACGACCACGGGAACGTCGAGGTCCCGCACCACCAGATACTTTTGTACCTCGACCTGTCCAGCGATGGACCGCCGACCGAGGACCAGCGAGCGACGACCGAGCAAGCCTTCCGCGTTCTCGACCGTGCCTACGAGCGAAGCCACGAGGGTCTGCTCTGGTCTGTCGGCTACTCGCCGCGGTACTTCCAGCGATTCGACGAGTCGCTTCCCGAGCGCGTCGACCTGCCCGAACCGCGGGCGCTTTCACCGTTCGAAACACCAGACTTCGACCGACAGGACGCGCTCGTTCACCTCGCATCGGACCGCGCCGACGTCGTTCTCGAAGCCGAGCAGGCGCTCCGTGGCGAAGTCGACGAGGCGAACGGCGTCGCGGTCGATGCCGACCTCTCGGGCGTGTTCTCGGTCGATGACCGACGGACCGGCTTCGTCGGTGCGGGGCTTCCCGCGAAACACCAGTCGGACCTCAACGGCATCCCGGATGGCAACCCGGTCCCCAAACAATCCCCACTTTTCATGGGGTTCAAAGCCGGGTTCGCAAAGAACCAAGCTACCGAGGACTACGTCACCATCGACGAGGGACCGTTTGCCGGCGGGACCACGAAACACATGGCGAACCTCCGGCAGCGACTCAAGGACTGGTACGACGAAGAAGACCAGTACCACCGCATCATGAAACTGTTCTCGCCGGGCCACGCCGAGCAGGGTCTCGTGGAGGGTATCGGCGACAACCTCGGTGACGACAGCGGCATCGACGCGATGGTCGACCGCATCCGCGAGGACGCAGAATCGTTCGGCCACGTCGGCCACGCCCAGAAGGCCGCCCGCGCCAACCGCGACGACGAAGGAAACGTCAAACTCCTTCGGCGGCACTTCGAGTCGGCCGACGACGACGTGGCAAGTCTCCACTTCCCGTCGCTCCAGCGCGGCATCTCCGACTTCGAAGCGGTCCGCGAGGCGATGAACGGCACCGACCTGACCGACGTTCCGACCGTCCGCCAGCGCGTGAACAACGGGATTTTGGAATATATCTTCGCCAAACATCGCGGCAATTTCCTCGTGCCGCCGCGGCAATCGCGGGCGTTGCCGACGGTGACCGGGGACGCACCGACGCCGGGCGAAGAGTGAGACGACGATACCGCCAACCGACTCAGACGTACCCTAAGAACCCCAGCGAGAGCCAGATTTGCCACGCGCCAGCCAGTATCATCACGCCAGCGGCGACCTTCTGCACTGACCCGACGTACCCCGAAAACGACCGGATTAGACCACCACTGAGGGCCGCCAACACCGTTACGATAGCAAGCGGGAGCGCGGCGGCCGCGGCGTAGGCTCCGAGTGAGATGGCCGCCTGCGCGGGCGGAAGCGCAAGTGACTGTGTGACGACACCGAGGAAGATAGGGATGACACAACCCGCGGCGGCGAGTCCGTACACTGCGCCGAAGATGCCGAAGCCAGCCACTGATGCGCGGTACTCGGGGAGTACGACGTGGAGACTCGGCGCACGTCCGGTAAACATAAGCAGACCAAAGACCACGAGCGCCGCGCCGATAACGGGTTCGAGAAGCGTGATTTGGGAGGTGATTCGAGTACCGATGAATCCGAGAGCGCCACCGAGAGCGCCGAGCACGACGAGTGCCGCGAGTGAGGCGACGGAACCGCGGGTGACTGCACCGCCGAGGCCGGCCTCATCACGGGAGAGGTAATAACCGACGTAGCCCGGAAGCAGCGGGAACGCACAGGGCGCGAAAAAGGTTGCGACGCCAGCGCTGGCGGCGAACACGAGCGTCCCGGCGAACGCGGGGTCGAGGCCGAGACCGAGACCCAGACCAGACCCGGGCATCAGCGCACGTCCTCGATAGCTGCCCGGAGGTTCTCCTCGCTGGCGAGTCCGCGGTGGGTCCACGATATCGACCCGTCGGCATCGAAGACCACGAGATACGGAAGCCCGTTCGCCCGAACCGCACGCATCAGTTGGCTTTCGGGATCGTGGCCGACGGTCCACGAGCCATCGTGTTCGGACCACCAGTTTTTGATGTCGTCCATGGTGAGTCCGCCGCCGAGTCGCTCGTTCGTCACCGAGACGAACGCCACGTCGTCGCCGAACTCGTCGTGGAGGGAGCGAAGGGACTCCATCTGTGCGACACACGGCGCGCACCACGTCGCAAAGAGGTCGAGGACGGTCGGCGTCCCTTCGACGGGCACGCGAACTTCACCCGCGGTCGACCCCTGCGCGTCGATGGTGTCGACGACGAGTGGAAGGTCGCCGGTCTGTCCAGTACCATCCGCTGTGTCCGTCGATTCCCCGGAATCAGCCTCAGTTGTGGTGGACCCCGAACCCCCGGACCCACCGCCAAGACAGCCTGCGAGTCCGGCAACGCCCGCACCCGCGAGGACACTGAGGAGGTCGCGTCGTCTCACCGGGTATCACCTCGGCTGGCTCGGCGGGGCCATTGCGTCGTAGCCATACGGTGGCTAGTCAATCTCGCCCTAAAGAACCGCTGGTGTCGTGCACGAATCATGCGCGAGAGATAGTGTGCGCGTCGAATCCAGCTTATCGAGCGTTTTCGACGGCGGTCTGGAGGTCGTCCCACGTGTGTTTGACCTGTTCGCCGTTTACGAGAACAGTTGGCGTCCCGCTGAAACCGCGTTCGTCGACGGCGTTCGTTCGGTCCGCCTCGACGACCGGACGATAGCGTTCACGCGAAGCGGCCGCAGCAACAGAACAGCCGTCGAGTTCGGCGTCGTTTGCGAGGTCCTTGAGCGTCGTGAGGGACTCTTCGGCGTTGCCGCCGGCGAGGTCCGACTGATTTTCGAACAGCGTGTGGGCGAACTCGAAGAACGTCTCGTCGTCGGTTTCGTCCTGCACGGCGCGGGCGGCCGACGCACCCTTCCACGACCACCAGTCGTCGACTGGAATCGGGAAGTCGTGGTGACGGTACTGGACGATACCTTCGGAGACGTACTCAGATTGGAGTTTCGGGAGTACGTCGAGCGAGAACGTCGCACAGTGGGGACACGCGAAATCCTCCCAGCCGTCGACGACGACCGTCGCATCGTCAGGGCCGAGAGATGGCGTGGAGAGGGAACTGACCGCATCGCGCTTAGAGACGTCACAGCCGATGTCGGCGACGATATCGGATTCAGTACTGGTTCCGGTTTCGGTGCCGGTCGCGGTGTTCTCCGACTCGTCGTCTCCCCCGAGGCACCCGGCGGTGCCCAGGGTCAACGCACCCGCCGTCGCGGCGAGGTACGCGCGTCGTGTTTGGCGCATACCCGGTCTGGGTAGCGGACGGACTTAGATTCACCGAGGTGTCGCGAGTCTCGTGAATTCGGCGTCTCGAACGATATCGATTAACCCCGGTGTCTCCTCCCTTCGGTCGTGCCAACCGTCCACTTTCGCGGCCGAGAAATCGAGTGCGACCGAGGGGCGGTCCTCCGGGATGTGCTCCGGGGAGCCGGCGAACCCCCACACAACGGTCACTCGTCGTGGCTCAACTGCCACGGGAGAGGCTCGTGTGGGACCTGCGCCGTCCGGGTTCAGGGTCCCGTAACCTACCGGACGAAAAAAGAAACGCGGCGGCTTCGACTCCCGCCGCACGACCCGGATTCTGGGCTTCGACTGGCGTGTCAGACGCTCGTTCTCGGTGATATCTGGGTCGAGAAGTACCCGGGGTTCTGGGGGCAACACGTCGACGACGACCCGATTGACTGATGCTCCTTCTGTGTCACCCGTGTTCTCTCAGTCGCCAGCGACGTGACCGTACCAATTCAACAGGTCGTCTCGGTCGCGGGTGTCGGCGGGAATCTCGTCGACGTGGAACCACCGTGCTTCGGAAATCTCGTCGTCGGGGTCGTCCACGCTGAGTTTGACTCCAGTTTCGGCGCGGGCACGGTAGATTGGCATCACGCCCCACGTCTGGTGGCCGTCACAGCGGATATCGACTCGGGTCGCCATCGCGAGTCCGCCGTAGTCGGCGGTGATTCCGGCCTCTTCAGCGAGTTCTCTGCAGGCCGCCTCGGGGAATCGCTCGCCGTCGTCGACGCCGCCGCCGGGGAGGACCCACATGTCGACGCCTTCGTGCCAGACGAGCAGTATCTCGTCGTCGCGGCGACGGACGACGGTGTGGACGCCATAGGGAGTACCAGTGGCTTTCACGCGCGTTGCGAGCGTTCGGAAGCGCGGCCGTGAGACGCGGCGGGTGTGGACCGGTTCGATGAAGTCAGCGTGACCGCTGCGGAGGCGGTGGTACGCCTGTTCTGCGCGTTGGCGGGCCTCGTCGGCGAGGAACCAGAGGTCGTCGACCGTCATCGGAGCGCGCACGGCGGGCGATGTGCGAGCGGACAACTCGGCATACTCGCAGTTTGACGTGACTCCACAAATCGGCTTCGACCCCAGTTCGGGGCGCGTGTGGCCCCCGCCTCACGCCCAACCATCGCCCTTTTATTCGGCGGCGCGGAACCTGTGCGTATGAGCTTCGAGAAAGACGACAAGGTCGTCCTGAACGACAAGCACAGCGAGTTCGACGGCGAGACGGGTACGGTCACGCAGGTCATCGAGAGCATGTTCGGTGAGCCGACCTACACCATCAGCTTCGACGAGGGCCAGGAAGTCGGCATCGCCGAGGACCAGCTCGAAGCAGCCGACGACGAAGCAGCCGCTGAAGACGACGAATAACCGACGACAAACCGACGCCTCCGAGAAGACCCACAATGCCACGCGTTCCGTTCCACTACATCGACCTTCGCACGTTCTGTTACGAGACGGAAGACGAAAAGCGGGTCGAGGAGGCGCTTCGGACGTTCCTCCCCGACGACTTCGAAGTCGACCGTATCGAGAGCACCGGTCACCACGGCGACCGTATCGTCGTCTTCTCCGCGCGCATCGAGCGAGCGGACGACATTCGGCACGTGCTCGCAAAGATTCGCGAACTCGACGACTTCGAGACACTGTTGGATGAACTCGACCAGCGGGTCACCGACAACACCGAGTTCTTCTTGCGACTGGACAAACAGGCAGCGTTCAACGGTGCGGTCAAGCGCGGCGGCGGGCTTACGCTCCGCGCGAAAGTCGAAGCCTACCCGGCCAAGAAGGAAGCGGCCGTAGAGAACGCCCGCGAAGCACTGCTCGGCGACGAGTAAGGCTTCGAGGACCCGACTGTCCCCGGTCGAGGTCCGGCCACTTCCGGTCGGTCCCCGACTATCTCCGGTCGGCCTCCGACTATCTCCGGTCAGCCCCCGATTTTTACTGTCCTCGGCCGACGCTAGCGAGGACGACGACTCCGTTCGTTAGTCGTCTTTCCACTTGATGGAACAGCCCTGCGACGGGGTCTCTTCGACAGGAATATCCTCGCCAGCGAGGAGAGATTCGACCGCATCGCGCATCTCGTAGTCCGTGACCTCGTCGTCGGGACTCATCGCGTCGTCGATGCGGGAATGGAACACGAGTTCGAAGCCGTCGTCGGTGTTCTCGAAGAGGAATGGGTCAGGTGTACAAACTGCCCCGTATTCGGCGGCGACTTCCTGTGACTCGTCGCGGAGGTACGCGGTGTACTGAATCGTGCCGTCGTCGGCGAGTTCTTTCATCCGGTCGAAGGAGTCGTCGGGGTACGCCTCGGCGTCGTTCGGGTTGATTCCGACGACCGCGAGGTCGTCGTAGACCTCGGCGAGGTGGTTCAGTTCGTCGAACTTCGCCTGCGCATACGGGCAGTGGTTACACGTAAACACCACGAGCACGGCACCGTAGCCCTCGAACGACGACAACGAGTAGGTTTCTCCGTCGGTTCCGGGGAGTTCGAAGTCGGGCGCGGTGTCACCGTGTTCGAGTTCCGAATCGGATTCCAAGAGTACCATGTCGCGGGCTACGCCCGCGAGAGACAAAGCCGTTGCCCGCGAGGTGTGCGAGATAGGTATCCAGTAACGGGGGGACGGATATCCAGTAACGGGGGGACGAGTAGCCAGTAACGGTGGTTTCTCGACGGGATTCGTTACTCGACGGAGACGAGGAAGACAGCGACGACGGCGAAGGCGATGCCGGCCACTTTTCGAATCGTCACGGGTTCGCCGAGCGCGATGATGCCGACGACCGACGAGACGGCGAGGAACATCCCGAAGATAGGTGCGACGATGGAGACGGGACCGAGCGCGAGCGCCCGGTAGTACGAGAGGATACCGACGGCCAGACAGACGCCAGCGAGGAGGACGTATGGGAGTTTCGAGCTGACGACGGAGTCGGATACGTTCTGTCCGGAGACGACGATGACGCCGATTGTCGCAGTGACGAGGACGCCGTTTGCGACGAGTGCGGCGACGTCGCTCGGAATCTTTCCTTGTCCCGTCGTTGCGACTTTCATCAGGGGTGCAACGAGTGAGTAGGCACCGAGTGCGATGACAGCCCAAGAGATGTAATTCACGGATAATTCACCATCCGAACAGGTGCTCTCGAGCGTGTATAGGGTTACGATTCAAGAGAGTCTCAACACGGTGCGAAGCGGCGTTGATTCGATGACAGCGACGAGTTTTGATTTATGATTGAGCACTAAATAGAGTATTGTGAATACATATGGAGACATAGAATGCATTAAGGTAAACTTTTATCAAGTATTCTCGCATATTAGTTTCCATGTCCCAGGACGTATCCCCCTCGGTCATCGCGCACACGTGGGACGACCCAACCCGCTGCCCGTTCTGCCTCGCCGAACTGGAAAGCGAAGGCGCAGGCTTCATGGACCACCTCGACGAGAGTCCAATCTGCCAGCAAGGCTTCGGAATGTGGCGCGATGCAGTCGCCGACGACGTTGCCGGCGAATGGTCCGGTTGAGCAGTTGCACTCACTGTTCAACGACTGAATTTTTCTGGATATACCGACCCTCGACAGCGTGGCGGTTCGAAAAAAGGCTGCTCACTCGGGTACAACGCCGAGTTGCGACAGCATCGTCATGATATCCGTGCTGTTCCATTCTTCGATGCACAGGCCACCCTCGTAGCGGGCTTCTACGAGACCCCACGTCTCAACGTCGCGGTGGGTTGCTGGAATATCGTCGCCACCTTCCCTCCGGAGCGTTCCGTCGTGTGTTCCGGTGAGACGATACCGTCCGTAGACGAACTCGTCTTTCGCCTTCACGTCGAACACCTCGATGTGGAAGTCGGAGAACGCGTCGTGGTACTTCTTCGCCCAGGCTTTCATCGCCTCCGTTCCGACGACACCATCCGGTTCGGAAAACGCGTGCGCCTCGACGAGCGGGTCGTACTCCTCGTCGACGACATCGTAGTTCCGCTTGTTCCACAGTTCTTCCGCGACGCGAATGAACGATTCTCGGTTCTGTCGTTCCTGTTCGGTTGTTGTTGACATCTCCACCACCACCCGAAACAACGTGAACCAGCGGCTTAGCTATGGATACTTATCATCACGAACGTCGGCGGAGAACGGAACAGGGCGGAACAGGACGAGACGAGGGAGACCAGAACGGAACGAGATGTGACAAATGACCAAATTGATGACATTTGGGGTTGAAATCGGTCGTATGTCAGATACGATTTCTCCAATTGCAGTGTTCGTCCCGGCGGTCATTTTCGGCGGGGTCAGCTTCTACCTCGTGGATGCAGTTAGTGGCGACCTGGGCCTTTCGGCGCTCGGTGCAGGTATCGGTGTCGTCATCGGTGTTGCTATCGGTGTGACTGTGAGTCGCCGCGATTAATCACTCGCCGCCGCCTTTGGGTCGCGTGCCGACCCGTCGACCCGACCGAGGAGCCACTGTGTCATCCCGAGCGATAAGACACCGAGAACGGCGACGACGCCGAAGGCGACACGGACACCTGAAACGTCGATAAGCGCACCGAACGCGGGCGGGGCAACGGCCCCACCGAGCGAGATACCGATGGTGACGACGGCGAAGCTTTTTCCGAGGTCACTCCGCGCCGAGAGTCGGTCCGCAAGCGTCGAGCGCGCCGGGCGAGAGATGCTGATAGTCCCACTGAAGGGAAGCACTAAGACGAGAAGTACGAGCGGGAGCGACCCGCTGGCGAGCAGAGCAGCTAATCCAACAAGCGCCGCGTAGCCGCCAAGTGCGACGTTCCCGGGACCGATACGGTCGGTGAGCGCCCCGCCGAGGAGAATCGTCCCCGCACCCGTGACGAGCATCCCCGAGACGAGGAGATTCGCCGTACTCGGAAGCAGGCCATAGCCGTCAGCAAGCAGTTGCGGCGAGTAAGTCCGGATACACCACGCGGCCGCCGAGGTGAGAAACGAAAGAAGGGCGAGTCCCATCAATCCAGACGACGCGAGGAGGTCCGTCGCACCCTGTCGAACAGCCGAAATCGACGGGCGAGAGTCCGGTCGGTCGTCTGCCGCTGGTTTGCGAATCGCTTCGGGGAAAGTCCGCGAGAGCGGCAGCGCGACGAGCGAAAATCCCGCACCGAGGACGGCGAGGACAACGATAGACCACCGCCAACCGAATCCGAGCGCATCGACACCGGCGGCGATTGCGTAGGGAACGGCGAAGCCGAGCGACCCGCCGAGCGCGTGCAGCGAGTACGCGCGGCCACGACTCGCTTCCGAGGTGGCTGTTGCGAGAAGCGGATACTGCGCTGGGTGGTGGCCCGCGATGCCGACGCCGAGAAGCGCCTGTGAGACGAGGAGCCACTGATACGTGGGTGCGACGGCGGTCGCGACGATTCCGACGGTACCGACGACGAGCGAGAGTGCGAGGACGAGTGTCCGACTCCGCGAATCGGAGAGGTAGCCGAAGGGGAGTTGCAGGAGCGTCACGACGGCCCCCTGAACACCGATAGCGAGGCCGACGGCGGCGATGCTCACACCGAACTCCGAGGCGACCGTGCCGATGACCGGCGCGAGCGCGACCAGATAGGCGTGGTTGACGACGTGTGACCCGGAAACGAGGCCGACGACCCGATACTCCTGTGTCTCCGTCACGGGCGTGTAATCAAGCGCAGCGGTGAAAAACGCGCCGTCCGCGGCAGGCCTGTCTTCCGGTGGTAGATGTGGGCCGAGTCCCCTTTCAGTCCCGGTGGTCGCCGCCGAGTCGCGCACCCAGCCATAGGCCGGCGAACGTGTCGAAGAAGTCACCGCCGGTATCGACCAGTTCTCGCTCGATTCCCAGCGCTTGACACCGCTCTTCGACATCGTCGAGGTGCGCTTGAAGCCTGTCGCTGTATCTCCGTGCGGCCGTCCCGCCGAAGTAGGTCCGCCGGATTGCGTCCGATTCGGGGTCCTCGAAGATTGCATCACCAGTCGCTTCTGGGCCAATCTCTTCGGGTGAGAGTACCTGCGCGACGACCACGTCGTTACGGGCGAGCGCGGCGAGTCCGGCGGCGACGTCGTCGGGGTCAAAAAGGAGGTCGCTGACGACGAGAATGAGCGACCGCGAGCGGATGGTCTCGGCGTACTCCTCCAGCGCCGCCGTAATGTCCCCGTCGCCCGTCGGTGTCGTCTCGTTGAGGTGGTTGACCAGACGAAGCACTTCGCCGCGACTCGACGCGTCGGTGTCGATGCGGTCGGGCACGTCGCCGATGAGCGAGAACTGGAAGTCGTTGTTGTCTTCGGCGGTGAGATGACAGAAGCCGAGTCCCAGTTTCGCGCCGTACTCGAATTTGTTCAGGTCGCTCTCGCCGAAGTCCATGGAGGCCGTCGCATCGAGGAGGACGTGAACCGTCAGATTGCGCTCGGCCTCGAATCGCTTGATGAACAGCTCTTCCGTCCGTGCGTACGCCTTCCAGTCGATGAGTCGCGGGTCGTCGCCGGGGGCGTATCGTCGGTGGTCGCTGAAGGTCAACCCCTCGCCGACGTCCGGCGACCGCTGGTCGCCTTGCAAAGGCGCGTTCGAGACGCGCTTGAGTGAGGTGTCGAAGCGGTCGAGTTCGGCGAGGAAACCGGGGTCTATCATTCCAGGAGTCGTTCGACCACGTCGTCGGGTGTCAGCCCTTCGCGCTCCGCCCGGAAATCGAGGATGATGCGGTGGCGAATCACGGGTGCGGCCATCTCGGCCACGTCCTCCCACGACACGTGACTCCGGCCGTGGATGAACGCCCGCGCCTTCGCCGCGAGGACGAGCGACATACTCGCGCGGGGACTCGCACCGAACTCGATTGCGTCGTCTTCGCGGGTCTGGCGGACGAGTTCGATGGTTCGGTCCCGGATGTCGTCGGCGATGGGGACTCGCTGGACGAGTCGCTGCGCCGCGAGCAGGTGCGTTCGAGGAAGGACGCGCTCGATTTCGGGGACCGACCCGCCTTCGGCGTACTGTTTGACGATGGTTCGCGCCTCGTCGGGGTCCGGGTCATCCACGAGGCTCCTCATCAGGTAG
>NZ_JBZRPK010000068.1:0-847 GCF_058382125.1 Haloferax sp. s1 | reverse complement strand
CTACCAGCCCCTGCTGACCGACGAATACGAGCTGGGCGATCCGGCCATCAACGAGCCCGAGGCCGAGGAACTGTTCGGGGAAGCCGTAACCACCCTGTCCGTGCCCTCTGAGCCCGGTCTCGATGTCTGGGTTCCAGTCAGTCGCATCCGTGAAACCGAGGATGAAGAACGCGACTACATCCCTGGCTTCGAGGCAATGTTCGAAGTCGTCGACTGCCCCGGCCACGGCCCCTACTGCGAGGGAAACACCGTTGTCCTGGATAACGGCGACCACTGCCCCCGTGACCGCGCCCGTTACAGCGAACGCGAGAGCGAGTGGTTCGACGAGGACGATGTGGTCTGGTCCGAGGCCTGCGACGACTGGATTCGTGACAGCAACGCCGTCCGCGATGTCAGCGGTGAGTGGATTCCCGACGACGAAGCCTATCGCTTGCCCAACGGCGAGTACGTCCACGAAGACGACCTGCAACGCGCCTAACCCCAACCCGTAAGGAGACCCCCATGTTCTCGAACATCTTTAACCTTTTTGGTCGCACCCCGACCGGGCACAACACCCGTAAGGACAGCCCCATGAAAGCCAAGACCTCGACCGCGACAACCACCGCCCGCACCCAACCGGCAGCCAACCAGTCGCAGACCAAGAAACCGTCCGCCCCGCGCCAGCTGACCCAGCTCGCGCGCGAGTACCAGGCCCATTTCAACCTGACCGATAACGGCGGCTAAACCCTGCCCGGCTACCCGGACATCCAACGACCGGTTGAGATCCTGCGCCTGAACCGTAACGCCAACGCTCGGGGCATCCCGGTGCTCATCAACCGCTACTTCACCTCGGAGCAGGGCTTTCAAG
>NZ_JBZRPK010000069.1:0-849 GCF_058382125.1 Haloferax sp. s1 | reverse complement strand
CACGCGGCCGCGGTCGCGGAGACGCCGGAACGGGCAATGGTGCGGTTGGTACAAGACCGGTCGGTCCGCATTGCAACCGCGGAAACCGGTGCAGACCCGAATGCAGCCGCACCGGCAGCCCACGACCCAGTTCTCGGTTTCGTCGGATTCGACGGTCGAGATGGCGTCCTCCACGTCACTCGACTCGGCGGAACCGAAGACGCAGTTCAGCGACTTCTCGAAGAACCCCTTCGGTTCGCCAACACTGAACAACTCCCGGTCGAAGTGCTCGTCCTCGAATCGGAAGAACCGCTTCACACTGCAGTCGAACACGTCGGGTTCGAGCGAGTCGGTCACGGGCCGGATTTCGACGGGACTCGGACAGTTAGGTACTATCTCGACGAAACGAACTAGTCGGTTTCGACGGCCTCTCAGCGACTACCGACGGCCTCTCAGCGACTGAGAGTTGACGGAGGGCATACGTAGACACCTCTCGTTTAGAGAGACATGGCAACCGGGCGTGACGGGCGACAGGTGGAGGCGAGACGGCGGTGACGACAGTCGAAGAACTGTTCGTCTCCATCGCCGGGACAAATCCCGTTATCCACGGTCTCGTCGGCGGCCTCGTTATCGCCGGGCTGAACATGCTCGGTGCGCTTCTCATCTTGATTTGGCGCAACCCCTCGAAGCGGTCGCTCGATACGCTTCTCGGATTCGCTGCTGGCGTAATGCTCGCCGCGAGTTTTACGAGCCTCATCCTCCCCGGTATCGAGGCCGCGGGCGGCAGTCCGGTTCCGGTTCTCGTCGGGTTCATCATCGGCGTCGCCGTCCTCGACCGGGCCGACATGTGGCTTCCGCACGTCCATATCC
>NZ_JBZRPK010000632.1:0-10841 GCF_058382125.1 Haloferax sp. s1 | reverse complement strand
CGCCGTTACGGCCGTAGATGGTACGTTTGTCGTCAGCGAGATCGTGCACTTCGACGATTCGGTAGCGGTAACAGGCGGTGATGTCGATAAGGTCTTCCTCGCCACCGATTCGGTCGTCGTAGGGCGTCTCGTCAGGCTCGGATTCGACGCCGACAGTCGACGATGCGCCGATGTTGAGTTCCGGTTTGCCGTCCCACTCGCGGACGCCGGCGTTTCCGATAGTCACGGAGTCGCCGGGTTCGAAGCCAAAGTCCTGCCACGCCGTGTAGGAAATGACGCCGGACTCGTCTGCGAGTTCACCTTCGTGGATAGTCTGCGCATCGCCCTGGTAGACGATAGACCGCGTGCCGACGGTGAGGACGCGGACCGTCACCGAGACGTTACCGTCGTCAGGGTCGATATCGGCGATTTGCTTCGAGGACGGCGGGGCATCACTCCCCGAGGAGCCGCCGCCGTGTTTTCGGCGGACGCTCTGTTTAGCTTCGTCCAGCGGGACGCTGTACTGCAGGAGGTTCTGCAGGTCGGATTTGACCTCCTCTTTGTCGATACCGAGGGCGGAGGCAAGCTCCTCGGCATGCTGATCGATTTCCATCGGTGGGGCATTCGCCCCCATCGAATAAAAAGGATTGCCGGGGAGGGTACGGAAGGGTTGCCGGAGAGGGTGTGAAAGGGCTGACGTGGTGGGTGTGACAGAGCAGACGTGGAGAGAGAACTGGTGTGCGGGCGAATCACTAAGTGTTCGCGTGTCCGTTGGAGGCGTATGACAAACGACGAGACACCAGATGCGGATGCGGACGAAGGTGACGAGGTGTCCTTCTCCGTGACTATCGAGGACAGCTGGACGACTATCGTGATGGAAGGCGACAAAGACACCGCAGTCGTCGTCCGCTCGGCGTCCGGCGAGCGAATCTACCTCCCGCCAGAGGACTTTGCCACCGAACAGTCGAGCGACAGCGCCTCCCAGCGCTCGGACAGTCCCTACCAGTCGGCGTACGACTCGCCGTACCAGTCGGTCCAGACCGACGACTCGCCGTATCAGTCCGCGCGCGGGACGATGCCTCGCGAAGGGATGGTCCCGACCAGAGGCGGCTATCGGATTCGACACCCCGAACCCGTGACCGATGTTCGACTACTTCGGTGAGTCCTGTCCAATCTATCCCTCTCTATAAGCCCTGTCAGTCCGTTTCTTCGATGATTTCGTGGTAGAACGCCACCGTCTCGTCGACGACTTGGTCCCACGTGTACGGTTCGTACTCCGGTTCACCGTCGAGTGAGAGACCGTATTCGATACCGTCAGCGATAGAGCGCGAGTCCGGTTCGACTTCGATAACGCAGTCCTCCGGAAGCACCTCCGCTGCGCCGCTTTCGGTTGCGACGACGCGCGTCCCCGCTGAGAGGGCTTCGACGATTGTGATGCCGAAGGGTTCGGAGAGCGACGGCGAGACGAACAGGTCCGCGGAGGCGTAGTAGTCGCCGAGTTCTTCCTCGGGCACGTAGCCGACCCACTCGATTTGGTCCTCGACGTCGAGCAGTTCCGCGAATCGCTTGAGTTGCGCGGTGAGGTGGCCCGACCCGCCCATGACGAGCGTCACGTCCTCGCGGTCGAGTTTCTCCAGCGCGTAGACGAGATGCGAGATTCCCTTCTGGTCGGTGTGCCGACCGACGAAAAAGAGCATCTTGCCCTCGATTCCGAGTTCGTCCTTGAGGTCACGGCCCGTCGTCTCACACTCCGAAAAGCCGTTGTAGATGACTCGGCAGTCGCCGCCGTACTCCGCTTTGACCGTCTCTGCGAGCAGTTCACTCACCGCGAGGAGATGGTCACAGCGTTCGGCGATGCGGCGCTCGGTCTCGACTTCCCGCTGCGGCGGGTCGATATTGCGGTCTGACGACAGCGAGTGGAACGTCGTTACCCACTCGACGTCCTTGTTGTTCGACTTCGCGCGCGACCCCGGGCCGTAGCCGAACCAGTCGTGCGTGTGGACGATATCGGCGTCTGCGGCGCGCTCGGCGAACGTCGAGCCGAGTCGCCCGATTCGCGTGATGATGTCCCCTTCGCCCGTCGGGACACCGATGATGCCCTCACGGTCCGGGGCATACTCCGCCGGCAAGACGAGTTCGATATCGACGTCGTCACGCGCTTCGAGTCGCTCGAACAACTCGCCGACGTGTGTGTCGAGGCCGCCGCTGACGTTCGGCGGAAACCCCCACCCCAGCATGAGGACTCTGGCAGTCATTGATGGCACAATGTACCACAGATGCCTATTTAACTCCTGTCCGGAGATATTGCGACGGCCCACCGAAAGGCGTTTTCACGGGCCGACCGACTCCCGAGTATGCACGTCCACGTCAACGCCGCTATGAGTGTCGACGGCAAACTCTCCTCGCGCCGCCGAGAGCAAATCAAAATCAGCGGCGACGACGACTTCGCCCGCGTGGACGAGATTCGAGCGGATGCGGATGCCGTGCTCGTCGGCGTCGGCACCGTTCTCGCCGACGACCCACACCTGACGCTTGACGACTCCGCTCTCGTCTCGGCCCGGGCGTCACGGGACGAGACCGACCATCCGGCACGAGTCGTTGCGGATTCGCGGGCACGGACCCCGACCGACGCCCGAATCCTCGACGACGAGGCGACGACCTACGTCCTCGTCTCGGAGACTGCGCCGGAAGCACGCCGCGCCGCCCTCGAAGCGTCTGGCGCGGAAGTCGTCGTCGCGGGCGAAGAACGAGTGTCGTTTCTCGCCGCCCTCGAGGCGCTCGAAGCGCACGGCATCGAACAACTGATGGTCGAAGGCGGCGGCGAAGTCATCTTCTCGCTGTTTTCGGACGGTCTCGTGGACGAACTCTCGCTGTACGTCGGGTCGATGGTTATCGGCGGCCGCGACGCCCCCACGCTTGCAGACGGAGAGGGCTTCGTCGCTGACTTCCCACGACTTTCGCTGCGCGATGTCGAACGAATCGACGACGGCGTGCTCCTGACCTACGACTGCTAAAACCGCGGTCCTGTAGCTATCGAGGATCGCGCTTCGCGGTCGTGCACCACCGTGCAAACAGGCGCAATGAGTAAGAGTATCGCGGGAATATGTGAGGGCATGAGTTCACCAGAAGCGACCAGTGCACCTATCCACGTCGAGAGTTCGGATCACCTCGACGAACTTATCACCGACCACGAGGTCGTCCTCGTCGACTACCACGCCGAATGGTGTGGGCCGTGTAAGATGCTCGAACCCACCGTCGAGGAAATCGCCGAAGAGACCGACGCCGTCGTGGCGAAAGTAGATATCGACGAACTCCAGGAACTCGCTCGCAGCCAGCAGATTCGGAGCGTTCCGACACTCCAGTTCTACGCCCACGGCGAGCAACTAAAGGAGGTTATCGGCGTCCAGAGCAAAGAAGACCTCGTGGACATCATCGACGCCGCCGCGTAAGGACGACTGGTCCGGTCTCCGCTTCGTCGCCCTCGAAACGCTATTTTGGCAGTGTTTAAGCGATACTGGCGCGTGCAAATTTGTGGTGGTTGATAGCATAGATCAGATCAATCACTGACACAACTCATGGAGCCAGATTCACCGCGAGTGGTCACACAGCAGGATCTCGAAGCGGCCGAAGGCACCCCCGGTATCACCCGGAAGGTGGCCTTCCAAACGGACAATAACACGCTCGTCCAGGCGCACGTGGACGGCGGGGTCTCGTCAGGATGGCACCATCACGGTGACCGGCACGTCTATGCCCATCTCGTCGAGGGGGAGGCAGTTATCGAATACGGCCCGGGGGGGGAACGAACGACTCGAAGTCGAGGCTGGAGGGTTCTTCCACCTCCCGCCGAGGGTCGTACACCGCGACGTCAACCCCATCGACGAGCCGCAGCGGTGGATAATCAGCTTCGTCGGCACCGGGGTGCTCGTCGAGAACGTCGACGGTCCGGGCCCAGAATAAACTGCCTCGGGGTCAAACCCCCGAGACTTCCGCGTGACGTTCTCACCGGAACGGTAGAGTCGGAGGGCGCTCAGAACGGGAGGGCGCTCAGAACGGCGCGTCGGACACGTCGGGTTCGAATCCAGAGCCCGGTTCGTCGTCGTCGTAAGAGCCGCCGGTCGAAGCGTGCACCGCGTCGATTTCGTCGAACTCGGCGACCAGCCGTGATTTGAGTGCTTGAATCGTCATCGGCGAGATACCGCAGCCGGAACACGCGCCGGTAAGCGAAATCCACACTTCTCCAGTTTCCTCGTCGAGCGCGTCGATACCCGCACTGCCGCCGTGCATCTGAATCTGCGGGAAGTTTCGGCGCATGAACAACTCGATGCGCTCTTCGAGGGACTTCTCCGGCGCTTGTGAAGTCATACCGAAAGGTGTGGGGTGGGCGAGCATAACGGTTTCTTCGCGGGGGAAGCTGGCTGGTTTCGTGGGACCCCGGTGCTGTCGGCGAGTCGGCGAGGGCTTTTTAGCACGGAGAGAGTATCGGAACCTATGATTTCACTCGACGAGGCAGTCACGGCCCGCCTGGAATCTCACGGCGCGCGCTTCGAGGTGCTCATCGACCCCGACGCGGCACTGGCACTGAAACGCGACGAGTTCGACGGTGACCTTGAAGATGTCATCGCCGCCGAGGACGTATTCGAGGATGCATCCCGCGGCGACCGCCCCGCCGAGAACGACCTCGAAAAGGTGTTCGGAACGACCGACCCGCTGGAGATTATCCCCCAAGTCGTAAAGAAAGGAGAAATCCAGATTACAGCGGAACAGCGCCGCGAGATGCAAGAACAAAAGCGTAAGTCGCTCATCAACCGTATCGCTCGCAACGCGGTGAACCCGCAGATGAACGACTCGCCGCACCCGCCGGAGCGAATCGAGCGAGCGCTCGAAGAAGCCGGATTCAAAATCGACCCGATGGAGCCAGTCGAATCGCAGGTCGACGACGCACTCGACGCGCTCCGACCCGTCTTGCCCATCAAGTTCGCCGAAGTCACTGTCGCCGTTCAACTCCCCGCCGAGTACGCCGGGAGCGGACAGGCGCAGATTCGAAGTTACGGCGAACTCGAACGTGAAGAGTGGCAAAGCGACGGCTCGTGGGTCGGTGTCATCACGTTCCCCGCGGGGATGCAGAACGACTTCTACGACAAAGTGAACAACATCACGAGCGGGACAGCCGAGACCCGCATCGTGAAAGACGAAGACGACCTGTAACGACCGATAGACGACTCGGTTTGTCTTTTTCCACCTAGTCGTTAGCTAGGCCCCGTATGATGGCGTAACTAACGAAGAACGGTGCGAGGGTCGGCACCGCCGTGGACGAGACCTCGATAGCGAGTGCCACCGAAACCGATAGTTCACTCGCATGCTGTACGGCAAGGAACGACGAGGTGAGAGCCAGAACTTGGATGAACGCGGCACCGATTAAGAACACTACACCAGTGTGGACAGTGGCCCGAACGGTACCCATCGATTCCGGCGTCGAAACGCGCGACGGCGGGACAATCGAGTCTACCGCGATTAGCAACCCACCAGCCAGCACGAGCAGAATACTGTGATACTCGTACGAATACGGGGACGGCAGGCCGTCGAGGACTTTTGTGACGCTTCCGACTGCCGCAAACAGGAAATAAGACATCGAAAACGCACGGATTCCAGTGGAGATGCCACGAGAGTACCCGAGAATAAACTCACTTCGTCTTCGACCGTTCAGATGAGCGTATATTTTCGGCGAGAAGCGGTCCGCAATGGCGTCTCTGTACTGGATGGTTCGATACCACATCGCCACGAGAAGAACGAAAATTAGGAGTCCAACAGCGGTTCTGTGAGACATTCGCGCAACACCAACCGGCGGTTATCCCTTTTTGAAGCCGGCGAGGAAGCCGCCAGAGAAGCCGGCGGAGACCGAAAGCGTCGAGAGGATAGTCGAAATCCAGTTCGGCGGCGCGCCCGTAGCCGCGCCCTGCGTCGCCTGCACGAGACCGCCGGTGAGGCGTTCCCAGTCAACGGAAAGAATGCCGCGCGATTCGAGGAATTTGAACACGGCGAGTTGAAGCCCGACGATGACGGCAATGAGCTTTGCCACTTTCTTGGCGGCAAAGCCGATAACACCGCCGACGACGGCCCCGCTGCCGAACTCTAACCCGAGTTGCTGCGGATCGAGGCTTAGTTGTAAGGGATCCATACGGGCAACATCCTGCGTATTCCTATAAGTGACTTGTGGGAAACTGGCGCGACTGCTGGTAAGTTCGCCCAGTTGGAGGAAGCGGCACCAAGAGGTCGTCGCCGAAGATATTCGAACGCAGGTAAGTACGTTCGAACGCAGGTGAGGCTACATTCGAACGCGGGTAATCTACAAGACTCCGGGCAACCAAGCGCGGGTATGGAACGGGAGGTGACGAGCCGCCATCTCGACGTGTAAGCCCGGCCGAACGGGGCTTAAGTGCCTCCGGCGGCTAGTACTAACTGACACAGTGCAGGAAACGTACCCCACATCCGAGGTGCGACGATGACGCGCGTCGTCGTCGCAAAGCGTGTCGACCGCGGAGACGCCGACCTCACCGAAATCTCCGACCTCGCCCGCGCGGCGGGCTACGACGTGGTCGCGACCCTCTCGCAGACCCGCGAAGAGGACGCCGCGTTCCACTTCGGCGAGGGGAAAGTCGGTGAATTAGCGTCGCTCGTCGCTCGCGAGGACGCCTCGGCCGTCATCTTCGATAACCGACTGGGCCCGTACCAGACGTACAATATCGCCCAGAAACTCCCCGACGACGTCGAGGTTATCGACCGCTTTACGCTCATCCTCGAAATATTCGGTCAGCGGGCGAACACCCGCAAGGCGCAGTTACAGGTCGAACTCGCCGAGTTACGCTACGAACTCCCGCGCGCCGAGGCGAAGGCGTCGCTGGCAAAGCGCGACGAGCGCCCCGGGTTCATGGGGCTTGGCGAGTACGACGAGAGTCGCGAGCGCGACATCAAAGCGCAGATTTCGCGCATCAAAAACGAACTCGACGCCATCGCGGAGAAAGAAGAAACGCGGCGCGAACAGCGCCGCGAGTCGGGCTTCGACCTCGTTGCCCTCGCGGGCTATACGAACGCCGGCAAGTCGACGCTGATGCAACGGCTCGCGGCGGACTTGGAGGTCGGACAGAACGAAGACCTCCATCCGGACCTCGACCCGACCGCTGAGTCCGAAGACAAACTGTTTACGACGCTCGGAACGACGACGCGGCGGGCTGAAACGGGCAAACGAGACGTTCTACTCACTGACACCGTTGGATTCGTCTCCGACCTCCCGCACTGGCTCGTCGAGTCGTTCAAATCCACGCTCGATTCCGTCTATCGCGCAGACCTCGTGTTGCTCGTGGTTGACGCGTCGGAACCGCTCGAAGAGATGCGTGAAAAGCTCATCACCAGCCACGACACGCTCTACGAGCGCAACGAGGCACCCATCGTCACCGTGTTCAACAAGATTGACAAGGTCGACGACGAGGAACTCGAAGAAAAGCGCGCGGCGCTCTCGGCGCTCGCACCGAACCCCGTCGCAGTGTCGGGACTCACCGGCGAGAACGTCGAGGCGTTGGCAGAGCGCGTCGAGCGCGAACTTCCCGCGTGGGAACACGAGCGACTGCTCCTCCCGATGGCTGACGAGGCGATGAGCCTTGTCTCGTGGCTCTACGACCACGCGCACGTCGAACGCGAGGACTACGAAGGCGAACAGGTCCACGTCGAGTTCGAAGCGCGCCCCGCAATCGTCGAAAAGGCGCGGGCGAAGGCGGCGTCGCTATCAGCTGCGCCAAAGTAGCGCTCTCGTCACACCGGACGGAGCGCTCTCGATTCGTTTTTCAAAAAGTTCCCGCACGAACGGTGACTTAGTCGCGCCAAACCCGCGCAGCGACCAGTGCGAGTGCGGTGAGGGCGACCGTGACACCGAATCCAGGGGCGTCGCTCTGGGTGGTCTGGGCCGCCGTCGTGGTCGTCTCGGAAGCGGTAGTCTCGCTCGCCGGTTCAGTCTGTGTAGCGTCCTCGGTCGTCGTCTCGTTGCCAGTATCTGCGTGCTGGGACGAAATTGCGAACACGGAGAACCCTGGCGTCACGGCGGCGTAGCGGTCACCACCGAGGTGGGTCGTCTCCAGCGTCTGCCCCTCGCCGTCGTGATAGCGAGACAGCGTGACATTCGCCGGGTCCGTGCCGGTCTGTTCGAGTCGGTCAGACGGGACGGTGAACGTGATTGTCGCGTCCTCGATGTCCTCGTCGGTCGTCCCGGAGAGGTCAATTTGTAGGTAGTCAATCACGGCCACATCCGTCGAATCGTCCGAATCCGCGCCCGTGTATTCGGGCGTTCCGTCGGGTACCTCGTCTGCCGAACTGACCGAGACGCCGAGTTCGGGCGCCGTCGACGAGAGGTTGAGGTCGAGTTTCGAGACCGATGGCTGCGTGTCGTTCGACGCGGCTTCCGCTTGCGTCGCGTTCGCCGCAGTCTCGTTCGTTTCGGTCGTGTTCGTGGTGGTGTTCGATGCGGTACTCAGCTGTTCGAGGTCGATGCTCACCGTCTCCTCTGACGAGGCGTTCGTGACCGTCACCGTGGTCTCCTCGCCGTTCGACGTGACACTGGCGGCGTCCGCACCAGCGACCGAGACCGTCACGTCGGTACTGTCGTTCGAACTCGTGGTGGTCGTACTGTCGTCGTCTGTATCCACCGGTTCGGCATCGTCGTCATCGTCATCGCTCGTCGACGACGAGGGTTCAGACTCAGACGAAGTCGTCGAGTCGGACGAGGAGGACGAATCGCTCGACTCAGAGTCGGTTTCTTCCGCAGGTGCCAGATTGATCTGCCCGGCGGAGTAGTGGATGTCAAAGCCAATATCGATACTGCTGTCCGAGTTAGACTGGGCGTTGACCGTCTTGTTCTCGCCCTCGTAATCCGCGGACAGGTCAGATGGGGACGACACCCCCCACTGGTTCAACAGGGCCGACGGGAGTGTCGCCTCGAACCGCCCCGTGTTGTTGTCGCCATCGACGGTCCTGTGCGGGCCAGCGACTTCGACTTCGAGCTGCCCAGCAGTCTCGTTGTATCGCGGTGGCGTGAACGCCTGCGCGTCCGTACCGATGACGAGCCCCGACATGTTCGGGTTATACTGCTGGACGCTATCGTTCGAGACGAACGCGAGCGAGAACATCGGCTTGAACGCGGCGTTCGCCTGGTCCTCACTCTCGGAAAGCGTCTCCCAGTCACTCACTCCCGACGCGTTGCTGGTGTACTGCGACTCGATTGGGTTCCCCGTGACGTTCACCTCGTAATAGGTGGACTTGTTGGTCACGTTCATCGAGACGTTCTGTGCCGTCGCGATGAGGACGCCCGGTTCGTACGAGTGGTTGACGTGGAGCGTCACCCGAATCTCTGAGTCGTTCGCCAGACCGGTTCCAGAGAGGTTCTGCGGCCACGTCTTCTGGTAGTCGTTGAGGTCGAACTGAAGCAGTCCACCCTGTCCCGACGGTGGAGCGACAGACGACTCGACGACCGTCGTGTTCGTGGGGCCGGAGACGACGCTCCAGTCGGTGACAGTCGCGAGGTCGTCGACGGCGACCGAGACGGGCGTCTCGTTACCGACGGCGAGTTGGTAGGTCCCCGAAGTGTACGAACTCCCGTAGGACACGAGGACGCTCACGTTTCGTTCGCTGTTCGGTTGCACCTCGAAGGTACTGCTGTTGAGCGCCTCGTACGAGCCTGTCTTCGGGTAGACGTGGACCGTGTAGTTCTGTGCGGTGCTGCCAGTGTTGTTCAGCGTGACGTTCACTGGGTACGACTGGCCCTTGAACAGCGGGTCGTCTTCGACGACGTACGAATCGAGCGTGACGTTGTTCGTGACGTTCACGGAGAATACGTCCTCGGCGACGGGGTTGAGCGACGCCCACTGCATCGAGTCGTCGATGACCGCCGCACGAACGCGGTACTCGCCTGCTGCGGCCTTCGCGGGCAGCGTGAACGTCACGGACCCGTCGAGCGTGGACAGCGAGTCGTTGTAGTCGATGACCCCGTTGGGGCCGCGGAGCGTGAGGTTCGCGTCCGTGAGGGACACGGAGTTCGTCACGTTGTACTGCACGGTCACGTCGACTGTCGACCCGGTCGTCGTCGACTGGTCGGAGACAGTTACGTTCGACGCGGAGGAACTCGAACCGCCCCCATCGTTGGTATCGTTAATCTGCACGCTCGTCGCCGTCTCGTTGTTGACCGTGAGGTCCTGTGTCGTCCCTTCGACCGACGAACCGTAGGCGACAGAGAGGTTGACCGTGGTCGTCGCGCCGCCCGCGAGCGTCTGTGTCGTGTTGTTCATCGGCGTCGAGTTCCACGACTGCCCGTAGACGCGGGCCTCGAACGTCTCAGAGACGCCTCCGGTATTGTTCAGGGTTGCGTTAACCCAGAACGTCTCACCTGGGTCGACTGCTGTCTCAGAGACGGTGTAAGAATCGATGGTGACGTTCCCGCCGGAGTCGACGACGAACATCTGCGAGACGATTCCCTGTCCCGAGGAACTGTTGTACGTCGACGCGGCGAGTCGCTTCGCACCCGTGTCCAGAGCGCCGTCCGGGATGCTCATCGTCGTCGAATCGGCCAACGGTGGACTGCTCGAATTCGAGACCAGCGTCCCCTGTCCCGCCGGGTCGACGACGCTCACGGTGAGGTCCGACTGGTCGACTGCGCCCGTCACATTGTATGCAACCCCGATATCTGTCGTCTGCCCCGGTGTAATCGTGGTCTGTGCCTGTGCCTGTACCTCGGGTGAAGAAGATGGAACTGTCAACCCGGCGGCGGCCGTCACCATCGCTCCGAGCGGAACGACCGAGGTGACGACGACGAACACCACCAGAAG
>NZ_JBZRPK010000070.1:0-855 GCF_058382125.1 Haloferax sp. s1 | reverse complement strand
ATTTATACAATGGCATTGAATGCGCAAAGCAGGAACTCAAACGATTACACACGGCCCACCGCAGGCGCTCAACTCTATAGTTCCAGTTGTTTTTGGTGGGATCTGTGAAATCAGGTACCAAGACCGAAGGCAGTTTTGGAACGGAGAATATTGGGGGAGCCATCCAACGGGCGCGCGTTCTGCAAACGTTAAAGAAGGAGTCACAACTTGCGATATAGGCAGCTTTTGGTGTTCGTTGTTTGTCTTGGAGTGCTTCTTTTTGCCTCTAGCGTTTGGGCCGAGGCGGTTGACGAGAAGGTAGAGCAGAAGAGTCGGATTGAGCAGCTAAAACAACAAAATATGCTGCTGCAAGAGAGAATTGACGTTGTGCGTGAGCATCAGGGACGCGTGCTGTCTACTGTCCAATGGGCGCTGAGTATCCTGGCTATCGTCGCGGTGCTATTGCTGGGGTATAACTGGTTCTCGAACAAAAAGATATATGAGCGCGACAAAGCCGCGATGAACGAGGAGATGGAACGCCACAAGGAACAAGTAGATCAGCGAGTTAAGTCTCATTTTGAGGGCGAGGCCAACAGGCTAAATAAAGAGGTATCTGAAGTTGAGCAGAGACGTAATGGTGCAGTGAAACAAAAAGTAGACGAGACAATAGCTGACTCCATAAAGAAACTTGAAGCAAAGATCTCGAGGGTTGAGCAAAATTCGAACCTGCGGTTGGTGGATGTTGAGTTCACGTTGGAATGGACTGACCACGAACGATGGGTCGAAAAGGATGTAATGGCAAATGCGCTAACCTCCGCAACCAGGATGCTCGAGATTTCGTTCAAGGCGAACCACGATTGGTATCTGGACCAAGCC
>NZ_JBZRPK010000633.1:0-10902 GCF_058382125.1 Haloferax sp. s1 | reverse complement strand
AAGCAGACGACAGAACACTCCGCGTCGGTCGAGAGGCTACCATCCATGGCACCGGCACTAACGCCGGGCCACAGACCGCCCAAGAAGCCGTACTCGTCGTCTCCGCGAAGTCCCATGACCCGATCGTCAAGGAGACGGAGTATGCACCCGGAACGCTCGAAGGCTGCGACACGTCTGACTTCTCGTTTTCCGTAGAGATGACTGACTCCGCCGACGCCGGCCAGCGGCAACTCAGCTACGTTGTCGAGTACCGCAACACCAACGGCGACACCCAGCAGTCGAAGTCGCTCCTGATGAACGCCGAGGTGAAGCACAAACAGAACCTGTTCGACGTGACGCCGAAAAGCAGGTCTCTCGAAGCGGGTGGCTCGAAGGTCGTCACGCTCGTCGTGACCAACAACGGCGACGAGACGTACCGTAACATCGACGCGGAGGCGAGCGCTGACAGTCCGCTTTCGCTCGCCGACGAAACCGCCTTCATCGACGAACTCGCTCCCGGTGAATCGACCGAGATTCCCGTCGAACTGAGCGCGAGCTCTTCGGCGAACCTGAAGACCTACTCGTTCGACATCGACTTCCAGTACGAGAACGAGGACGGCGAGCAGAAACTCTCCGAGCAGTATCCCGTCCCCGTCGAGGTGACCGACTCGTCGGGTGGTGGCGGTCTCTCGATGTCCCTCGTTGGCGGCATCCTCATCGTCGGGCTCGGTATCGTCGGCTTCCTCTGGTACCGCCGCTAACCGCCCCACTTTCCCCTCACAATGATTGACTACGAAGTGTACGTCGACCGCCTTGGCGAGTACATCGTCACGAACCCCGGCAGAGTCGTCGCGCTGTTCTTCGTGCTGACACTCGTCTTCGGTGCCGGTCTCGGGAATATCTCGACCGACGCCGGAACCTCGCAGTTCACCGAGGACTCGCCTGCACAGGAAGCGCTCGATGACGTTAACCGTGAGTTCAACCCGACGTTCGAGACGAGTTCCGGGAGTACACAACTCATCCAACGGGACGAGAACGTGCTGTCGAAACCGGCGATGCTCGACATGTTGCGGCTCCAAGAGCGCGTCTTGGACCGTCCCGGCCTTCGCACCACCTCCGCGTCGAGTGTCGCATCGACGGTCGCTCAGACGCTCGACCCGTCGGCGGAGACGCTCGACGAGCAGATTGACGCGCTCGAATCGGCGTCGCCGAGCGAAGTCCGCGCCGCGGCCAAGCGGGCAACTGCGAACCCGCAGGTTGCGTCGTTGTTGAGCGACGATTTCAACCGTGAATCCGTCAGCGCCTCTTCGACTATCGGCGTCGTCAGCCACGAGGTTCCCGGACTCTCGTCGACCGCCGGGACTTCGGGAACGAGTCCGATGACCGGTATCCAAGAAGAGATACAGACGATGACCTCCGTCGCCGACAGCGACATTCGCGTGTTCGGCAGCGGTATCATCTCCAGTGAGTTGGGGAACGTCATTTCCGACTCGCTGTTGCTCGTCGTCCCCGCGGCGGTGCTCCTCATCTTCGGGTTCCTCGTCATCGCGTACCGCGACCCTATCGACCTGCTACTCGGGGTTATCTCGCTTCTCTTGGCGGTTATCTGGACGTTCGGGTTCATGGGTCTCGCAGATATCGCGTTCAGCCAGATGCTCATCGCGGTTCCGCCGCTTCTCTTGGCGGTCGGTATCGACTTCGGGCTTCACGCAGTGAACCGCTACCGCGAAGAGCGCGTGAAGGATATCTCCCCCGTTCCGTCGATGCGGACGACCGTCAAACAACTCTCCATCGCGTTCTTCATCGTCACCGGGACGACGGTCCTCGGGTTCCTCGCGAACGTCACGAGCGACCTCGCACCCATCCGCGACTTCGGTCTCGTCGCGGCGGTCGGTATCCTGTTTACCTTCCTCATCTTCGGGGTGTTCCTCCCGGCGGCGAAGCTCTATGCGGACCAACTTCGCGAGCAGTATGACGTCCCCAAATTCGGGTCGACGCCGCTGGGCAACGAAGGCGGGCTACTCGCCCGGGTGCTTTCTGTCGGTGTCGTCATCGGCCGCAAGGCACCTCGTGCGTTCCTCGTCGGTATCCTGCTGACGACCGTCGTCGCGGGTGCATACGGGACCGGCGTCGATACGACGTTCTCACAGGAAGACTTCCTCCCGCCGGAGGAACAGCCCGCATATCTGCAAGACCTCCCTGAGCCGTTCAAACCCGGCGTCTACACCGTTACGAAGGACCTGAACTACCTCGAAGACAACTTCGAAACGACGCAAGGCGACAGCGTGACGATTTACGTCGAAGGGAAACTGAGACGGGACTCCGCGCTGGAAGAGCTATACCGCGCCGGTACGAGTCCGCCCGACTCGTTCGTCACCGAGGACCGCCGTGCTGAATCGAAGAGTATCATCACGGTCATCCAGAGCTACGCGGCTCAGGACCCCGAATTTGCGGCACTCGTCGACCGGAACGACGCCGACGGCAACGGCGTCCCCGACGACAACCTCGAAACGATATACGACGAACTGCTCGCCTCGCCCGTCTCCGGGCAGGCGTCGTCGTACATCACCGAGGATTACCGCAAGACTCGCGTTGTCTACACGGTCGAGGCCGACGCCTCGCAGGACGACATCGTCGCCGACGGGAAACACGTCGCAGAAGAGCTTCGCATGAAAGGCACTGCGACCGGAAGCACGGTCGTGTTCAAGGACATCTCTGATACTATCTTCATGTCCGCTATCGAGAGCCTCACGGTCGCACTCTTGGCGACAGCACTGTTCTTGATTCTCATCTATCAGCTCCTCGAAGGACAGTGGACGCTCGGCGTGGTCAACCTCGTTCCCATCGTCGTCTCGCTCGCGCTTCTCGCGGGGTCGATGCGGTATCTCGGTATTCCGCTGAACGCGTTGACGGCGACCATCCTCTCGATTGCAATCGGGTTGGGTATCGACTACTCCGCCCACGTCGTCCACCGGTTTGCCGACGAGTACAACGACTCCAACCTCAACGAGGCGCTGCACATGACCGTCAGCGGGACTGGCGGCGCACTGACCGGGAGTATGCTGACGACGACGACCGGTCTCGGCGTCCTCGCAATCGCAATCACCCCCGTCCTCGGACAGTTCGGCGTCGTGACCGCACTGAGTATCTTCTACTCGTATCTCACCGCGCTCGTCGTGACGCCGCCGACCCTCGTGGTCTGGGAACAGCTGACGCAGCAGACCGAATCGACTCCGACAGCACCCTGATAGCCCACGACCAGAACCACTCCTGAAACAGCCCCACTATGCCAGAACCACGCGCCAAACAACCTTTTTCGACTCGGCCGCCTGCAACGCGCACGGTGGCTCCGGTCGTTTACCCCTGCCCATACGCTCGAATCGTCCGCAGAACAGCCCCACGGTGAATCACACGCCAACCGAACTCCAACCCCCACACGACACATTACAAACGGAACTCACATGACCAAGAACCACCCGAACCAAACTATGTCCAAACGCGCAATGGTTCGTCCATTGATTGCCGCAGTGCTCGGTATCCCCATTATGGGGTTTGGCCACCTCTTCCTGCGGCGCTGGCGACGTGCCTTGCTCTGGATGGCGCTTGCTGTCTCTGTTGGCCTGTTGTTTGTCCCTGAGAGTGCGCGCGAATTGCTAATCACCAGTGGGTCGGTACCGCCTCTCATGGATGTCCTGCCTCTTCTCGTGGTGAATCTCGTAAGCGTGGTCGACGCATTCTTGCTCGGGATGAAGCAGGTCGCCGAATCGACCCGCGCTGAAATGCTCGATGAGGACATAGAAACGGTCTCTTGCCCGCAGTGCGGGCGCGAAGTCGACCCGGGCCTCGGCTTCTGTCACTGGTGTACAACCCGCCTCGACGAACCGATAGACGACTGAATTACTACGGACACAATATGGACGACGAACGAATCGACACCGGGCGAAGCGAGACCGAGCAGGCGATTATGGACGCCACGCTCAGAGCGCTCGCAAAGCACGGTTACGCGGATCTTTCGATAAAGAACATCGGCACGGAGTTCGAAAAAAGCACCTCACTCCTGTACTATCACTACGAGAACAAAGACGAACTGCTCTTGGCGTTTCTCGACTACATCATCGACTTGTTCGTCGCGAGCATCGACCCCGATGCGGACGACCCCGACGCGGAGCTTCGAGAGTTCGTTGAGTACGTTCTTCCCCCGGAAGACGGGCCAGATACGTGCGATACGATTCCACCCGCAGTGCCGTTTCACGAGGATGCAGAACCGTTCCAACGAGTCATCTTCGAGCTTCGCACGCAGACCATCCACGACGAGGCGTACCGCGAGAAGTTCGGACGCATGGAGTCACACATGGTCGAGACCGTCACAGCGCTTATCAGGAGAGAGATGGATGCCGGGAACTACCGCGAGATGAATGCGGAAATCATGGCCGAGAACTTGATGGCGTTTCTCTTTCGGAGTCTCGACGTTCGAATCACAGGAACGAGACCCGAGTCGGCACACATGATGCGTGAATCAGTGTACTTCCTTCTCGACAACGTGATGCCGAAAGGAAGCCACCCAGAAGACGCGGCGAGAGAGCAACGCGACTTCGACGCCTGACATCCGGTTTCTGTCCGCTGCTTTCCTTCTCCGACACTCGTTCGCTCGTCCTGCTCGCTCGTTCTTGCTCGCTCGTTCTTGCTCGCTCGTCCTGCTCGCTCGTTCTTGCTCGCTCGTTCTTGCTCGCTCATTCCCGCTCGCTCATTCTTGTTTGCTTACTCTCGCCCTTACTCTGGCCGTTCGACGAAGTCGACGATAGCCTGTGCTCCCTGAAACCCGTCTGCAAGTCGGTCGACGAGTGCTCCATCTTCGAACAGCAGTAGCGTCGGAACGCTCCGAATCGTGTACTGCTCGGCGACGGCCATGTCCGTCTGCGGGTTAATCATCGCAACGACCACGTCGGTCGCCTTTGCGACGTTCCCGAGGACAGGCTCGATGCTCTGACACAGCGTACACCCTTTCGTGTAAATGTCGAGGAGGACGCGGTCGTGTTCGTCGACGAGGGCGTCTAATTCAGCTACTGTCTCGATTCGAACGGGCTTCGTCGGTGCGCTGGCCGAGTCTGTCGAACTCATTGGCCGGAATACGTAACTGTAGTAGTTATGATTTTGGTGAATTGTCATACCACACCACAATTCGGTCGTAACAGGCGGTGTCCCGGCGTCACACGCGAGGTCCCTTTCGTGATGTTTAAGTAATGCCCCCGTCTCGTAACGCATGCAATCGCTGTAGGGGAATGTAGTCCCCGAGTCCGTATGGGCGAAAATAACACGAACGCAGTGTTGCGGTAGCCAAGCCTGGCCCAAGGCGCTGGGTTGCTAACTCAGTGGCGTCAAGCCCCCGGGGTTCGAATCCCCGCCGCAACGCTCACAATACGACTCTCCAAGTCATGAGTGCAGAAGAACCACAGGACGGCTCTCCGGAGGAGGAAGAGGACCTCCGTTACTTCATCCGAATTGGTCAGACCGACCTTGACGGGACGAAGACGGTAGAGCGCAGTCTGACGGACATGAAGGGTATCGGCAAGCGCGCAGCGCGCATCATCGCCGACGCCGCGGAAGTGGACCGAACGGCGCTGTTCGGTAAGCTTCCCGAAGACGAGATCGACTCCGTTGTCGGTGTCGTCGAGAACTTCGAGGACCACGTACCTGAGTGGATGGCAAACCGGCAGAAGGACTTCTTCTCCGGAGAGACCAACCACATCACGGGTTCGGACCTCGAAGAGAAGCGGCGGCATGACATCAACCGCATGAAGATGATCAGCTCCTACAAGGGCGTTCGACACCAGCGCGGCCAGAAGGTTCGCGGCCAGCGGACGAAGTCCACTGGACGTACCGAAGGCACCATCGGTGTCAACGTCGAGGAGATCAAAGAGGCGCAAGAAGAATGACAACGGGCAACAACACAAAGTTCTACGAGACGCCCAACCACCCGTTCCAGGGCGAGCGCATCGCTCAGGAAGCGGACCTCCTCTCTCGGTATGGTCTCAAGAACAAAGAGGAACTCTGGCGTGCGCAGTCCGAACTGCGTAACATCCGCCGTGAGGCACGGAGCCTTCTCGGTCAGGCCCAGGGTGACGTCGAAGAAGCCGAGGCGCTTGGTGCCGAGTTCATGGCACGTCTGCGCCGCTACGGGATTCTGTCTACGGAAGACGACATTTCCCAGACGCTGCGTCTCGACGTAACGGACATTCTCGAGCGACGGTTCCAGACGATTGCCTACCGCAAGGGTCTCGCACAGACTCCGCAGCAGGCACGTCAGTTCATTTCCCACGGTCACGTGACCGTTGGCGGCGCTCGAACGACTGTTCCGTCCCGCAAGGTCGAAGTTGACGAAGAGGACACCGTGGCTTTCGACGAGACGTCGAAGCTCTCGGACGAACTGCACCCTGAGCGCGCGGAGGCCCAAGAATGAGCGAATCTGAAACTGGTGACAAGTGGGGCATCGCCCACGTCCACGCATCGTTCAACAACACGCTCATCACGGTCACTGACATCACGGGCGCCGAGACGATTGTCAAATCGTCCGGTGGTTCCGTCGTCAAGCAGAACCGTGACGAGGCATCCCCGTATGCGGCCATGCAGATGGCAGAGAGCGTCGCCGACCAGATCAAGGCGGCTGGCATCTCGGGTCTGCACGTCCGCGTCCGTGGTCCTGGTGGAAACCAGAACAAAAGCCCCGGACCCGGTGCACAGGCAACGATTCGCGCCCTCGCTCGCGCCGGTCTCGAAATCGGTCGCATCGAGGACGTGACGCCGATTCCGCACGACGGAACTCGCGCGCCCAAAAACAGCCGACTCTAAATCACCATGGCAAACGACTTCGAGGTCGAGTTCATCGAACGCGAGGACCGACGCGCCCGTTTCGTCGTGAACGGTCTGACCCCGGCACTAGCCAACGGCATTCGCCGGGCGATGGTCGCCGACGTGCCGACGTTCTCTATCGACACCGTTCGGTTCGTGGAGAACACATCGGTCATGTTCGACGAGATGATAGGGCTTCGTCTCGGTCTGGTTCCGTTGACCACGCCCCTCGACGAGTTCGAGCCAGGTGACACTGTCACCGTCGCGCTCGAAGTCGATGGGCCGGCAACCGCATACTCTGGGGACATCGAATCCGCGGACGAAATGGTCGTTCCTGCGGACGAGAACATCCCAATCATCGAGCTGAAGGAGGGCCAGCGCCTCGAATTCGAGGCTGACGCCGTCCTTGGTTACGGAAAAGACCACGCCAAGAATCAAGGCGGGGTCGCCGTCGGCTACCGACACCTCCAACGCGTGGAGGTCGTCGGCGATGCTGGCGAGTTCGAGGAACAAGAGCCGAACATTCTCCGTGGCGTCATCGAAGAGGCCGCGGCAGAACACGCGGACGACGAGGACGCCGAAGACGGCGACCTCGTGGTCACAGACGAGTTCGGTAACGACCTGACGAAGCGGTACCCCGGCAAAGAGGTCGAAGTGCACGACGTGCCGGGAGCGTTCGTCTTCAGTGTGGAGACGGACGGTTCCTTCACCGTCGACGAGCTCGTGAAGCGCTCTGTCGCCTCCTTAGGTGACCGCGCAGCCGAGCTCGAAGAGAAGGTCGCACTGTAAGAATGAATACTGCCCCGTCTCAACACCGACGTTCGCCCACCCCGAGAGCAGCCGCAGCCACCGATAGCGTGGCGTGCGACACTCTCGCGGCACCGGGTCGGACCGAAGGTGTTTTTACGGGGCATGAAGTACAGCGGAATGCTTGCAGGGATAGCCAAGTCTGGCCAACGGCGCAGCGTTCAGGGCGCTGTCTCATAGGAGTCCGCAGGTTCAAATCCTGCTCCCTGCACTCCGCTTTCTCTCTGGAGGTAGACAATGAGTAAGACGAACCCGAGACTCAAGAGTCTCATCGCCGAGCTGAAGGCGGTCTCGCGTGAGTCCGGTGCCAACGTCTGGCAGGATGTCGCGGACCGTCTCGAAAAGCCACGGCGCACCCACGCGGAAGTCAACCTCGGTCGTATCGAACGATACGCCCAGGAAGACGAGACCGTCGTCGTGCCCGGCAAGGTGCTGGGTAGCGGTGTGCTGCAGAAGAACGTCACAGTCGCGGCCGTGGACTTCTCGTCCACCGCTCGAACGAAGATCGAGCAGGTCGGCGATGTCGTGACACTAGAACAACTCGCAGAACAGAACCCCGATGGTTCCAACGTACGGGTGATCCGATGAGTTTCGCCGAATTCGACGCAGATGTCGTTGTTAACGCCCGAAACTGCATTATGGGTCGTGTCTCCTCGGAGGTCGCACAGCGCGTCCTCGCAGGCGAGACAGTCGCCGTCGTCAACGCGGAAGACACCGTCATCACGGGCTCGGAAGAGGACGTGATGGGTAAGTTCCGCAAGCGCGTCGAAGTTGGGTCGGACCAGGGTCCCTACTACCCGAAGCGTCCCGACCGAATCTTCAAGCGTGCTATTCGCGGCATGCTCCCGTACAAGAAGCCCCGCGGTCGCGAGGCACTTTCGAACGTCCGCGTCTACGTCGGCAATCCGTACGACGAAGACGGCGAGATGCTCGAAGACACCTCGCTGGACCGCCTTTCGAACATCAAGTTCATCTCGCTCGGAGAAGTTTCCGAGAAGCTGGGTGCTAACGTCACATGGTAACGAACACGTCCGGTAAAAAGAAGACTGCAATCGCTCGCGCCACCGTGCGCGAGGGTGAAGGTCGAGTCCGTATCAACTCCCAGCCGGTCGAGCTGGTCGAGCCGGAGATGGCCCGTCTGAAGATGCTGGAACCCTTCCGCATTGCAGGCGAGGACCTCCGCTCGCAGGTCGACATCGACGTGAGCGTCAACGGCGGCGGCGTGGCCGGTCAGGCCGACGCAGTCCGCACCGCGCTCGCTCGTGGCCTGGTGCAGTACCTGAACGACGCGGAGCTTCGCGACGCGTACATGGAGTTCGACCGTTCGCTGCTGGTCAACGACGTTCGTCAGTCCGAACCCAAGAAGTGGGGCGGACCAGGCGCACGCGCTCGTTACCAGAAATCCTACCGCTGAGGTGATCTAACCATGATGATTCCCGTCCGGTGTTTCACCTGCGGCACAGTGATTGGCGAACACTGGGACGAATTCAAGGCCCGTGCTCGCGACGGTGACGAGGACCCCGCAGATGTCCTCGACGACCTCGGTGTCACCCGTGCCTGCTGCCGGCGGATGATGGTGTCGCACAAAGACCTCGTGGACGTCGTGTCACCCTATCAATGATACAACGGTACAACCGATACGAGAAAGCCCGCATCCTCGGCGCGCGAGCGCTGCAGGTCTCCTACGGCGCACCTGTGCTCGTGGAGACTGAGCAGACCGAACCTATACTAATCGCCGCTGAGGAGTACGACGCAGGTGTACTTCCGTTCACCGTAAAACGAGAGGGCAAGTGACAACATGACTCGAATCACATCCGTATCTCTGCGCCGCGTGCTCGACTCCCGTGGAAACCCGACGGTCGAAGCCGACGTTCTCACCGAATCCGGTGGGTTCGGTCGTGCTGCGGCCCCAAGTGGTGCATCTACTGGCGAGTACGAGGCAATCGAACTGCCGCCGACCGAAGCCATCGCTGCTGCACGACGACACGCTGTTCCCCGACTCGTGGGCGAAGTCCACGCGGGCAACCAGCGTGAGGTCGATGCCGCACTGCGCGCTGCCGACGGTTCCGAGAACTTCTCGGAAATCGGCGCAAACAGTGCTGTCGCAATCTCGATGGCGGCCGCAAAGGCCGGTGCCGACGTGCTCGGTGCACCTCTGTACCAGCACCTCGGCGGTGCGTTCCGCGGCGACAACTTCCCGACGCCGCTCGGGAACGTCATCGGTGGCGGTGAACACGCCAAGGAAGCGACGAACATCCAGGAGTTCCTCGCCGCACCGGTCGGTGCGCCGAGCGTCTCCGAGGCCGTCTTCGCCAACGCGAAGGTCCACGCCCGCGCATCCGAGATTCTCGATGAGCGCGACGTGCCCGCCGCAAAGGGCGACGAGGGTGCATGGGCACCCGCCGTTTCCGACGCCGACGCGTTCGAGATTATGGCTGAAGCCGTCTCCGATGTCGAGGACGAACTCGGCTTCGAGATTCGCTTCGGACTCGACATCGCGGCGTCCGAAATGTTCGAAGATGGCGTCTACCACTACGGTGACGAGACGAAAACGACCGACGAGCAGATCGACTACGTCGCCGAGATGGTTGACGAGTACGACCTCGTCTACGTCGAAGACCCCCTCGACGAGAACGACTACGAGGGATTCGCGGAACTCACAGACCGTGTGGGCGACCGCACGCTCATCTGTGGTGACGACCTGTTCGTCACCAACGTCGACCGCCTGCAGGACGGCATCGACGTGGGCGCCGCGAACTCCATTCTCATCAAGCCGAACCAGATCGGGACGCTGACCGACGCATTCGATGCCGTCGAACTGGCGGCCCGAAACGGGATGGACGCCGTCATCTCTCACCGCTCCGGTGAGACGGAAGATACGACCATCGCACACCTCGCCGTCGCCACCGACGCGCCGTTCATCAAGACTGGCACGGTGCAAGGCGAGCGAACCGCCAAACTGAACGAACTCATCCGCATCGCGGACGACGCAGTATGAGCGACAACGAAAACGACGCGGTGGAGGTCGCCGACGAGGAACCCGAGACGGAGACCGAAGCGGTCGCCGAGACGGGCACCGACGAGGCCGCCACCGAAGACGAGACAGTAGAGACCGCCGAGGCGGCCGACGAGGCTGCCGAGGCAGAAGAAACGGAAGAGCCGGAACCGGCCTTCGACGAGGACGTTATGCCCGACGAAGACGCCGACCTGCTCATCCCGGTTGAAGACTATCTGGCTGCCGGTGTCCACATCGGTACCCAGCAGAAGACC
>NZ_JBZRPK010000071.1:0-862 GCF_058382125.1 Haloferax sp. s1 | reverse complement strand
CTATCGACTGGCGTGGGGACCGTGACGATGACGAAATCCGCATCCGAGAGCTGCGCCGGGTCCGTCGTGAAAAACACGTCGGACGCCGCGACCCCCTCGTCGGTCACATCGCCGGTTGGGTCGGTTCCGCTGGAGAGTTCGGAGACCTTCTCCGAGTCGACATCGTAGCCGATAACCGACTTTCCGACGCGGTCGAACTCGATAGCCAGCGGAAGCCCGACGTATCCCAGTCCGACGACACAGACCGTCTCAGTCATGGAGACCAATCCCCTGATAGACGACGCTTTCGTCGTCTCGATACGCCGTCGCTGCCTGTCGACCGTCGACGAGGACAAGCGGGCAGTCGCTGTCGCCGTCACCGTCGCTGTCACTGTCACCGTCAGCGTCGCCGAAGGCAGGAATATCGAGGTGCTCGAACTCCTCGTGAGCCGTGACGAGAACCACAGCATCCACGGAGAAGTCGTCGCTCGTGATGCCGGGGGTGATTGTCGCACCCGCGTCCTCGAAGACGCTGGTGTCGTCGAGAATCGGGTCGGTGGCAGTGACATCCGCGCCAGCGTCCACAAGGTGCTCGATGACGGGAAGCGCCGGCGTCTTTCGAATCTCTTTGACGCCGGCCCGGTAGGTCAGTCCGAGGACGAGAATGGAGGCGTCTTCGGGGTCGACGTCGAGTTTCCGGAGTTCGTCGAGCGCGGACTGCGCGGTGACGTGCGGCATCTCGTCGTTCACGTCACGAGCAGTTCGCATGAGCGGTGCATCGGTCTCGAACTGCTTGATGAGGAACTGCGGGTAGTACGGGATACAGTGGCCGCCGACGCCAGCGCCCGGCGTGTGAATCTCGCAGAACGGCTGGGTGTTGGCC
>NZ_JBZRPK010000072.1:0-878 GCF_058382125.1 Haloferax sp. s1 | reverse complement strand
CCGCGCCAGGTCGTCGAGGATTGGCTCTGCGTTCAGTGTCCCGACTGTCACGAGCCGATGGGACGATATCATTCCTGTCACCCCGCCGTCGATACGCTGCGACAATCAGAGTTTTAGCAGCGCCGTGTGCCGATTATCGTGACGCGAGAGCATATTTATATGTGTATAAGGTCTCTGGATTGTTTTGTCACACTTGAAGCTAACCCTTAACACAGAGAAACCACCTGTCATGGGTATGAGCACCACTACTGCAGAGCCAGATACTGAAGACTTGCTCTCGGAAGCCGAGTTCCGGGACCGTCTCCGCGAACTACCCCCGAGCGCAAAGCTCGTCGCAAAAGTCCTCGAGAGCGATGCGCCGCTCTCGCAGGGTCAACTCGCGGAAGAGTCGCTACTGCCGGACCGCACCGTCCGCTACGCGCTCAACCGTCTCGAAGAGTCCGACCTCATCGGCTCGCGTTACTCCTTCAAGGACGCGCGCAAGCAGGTCTACTTCCTCAACACGTGAACGCGGACGACTACCTCGACACGTAAGCGCGGACGACCACCAACGCCCGCGGGGGCGCACCCCGCAGACCAAGCCACCATTTCTCCCGAACCCGATAAACCAGCGGCGAGCGTAGCCGACGGCATGCACATCACGTGCGTCTCGGTACCCGTCTCGACCCGCGCGCCGACCGGCGCGACGAACGCCTATCTCGTATCCGACGAGAGTCGGCAGTCCGACGGACTCCTCGTCGACCCCGCCACTCGAACCCCTGAACTCGACTCGCTGGTCGAATCCGGCGTGACGCACATCGCCGTCACGCACACCCACCCTGACCACGTGGGCGCTGTCGCCGACCACGCCCACGAGACCGGCGCGACCGGCTGGAGCC
>NZ_JBZRPK010000074.1:0-879 GCF_058382125.1 Haloferax sp. s1 | reverse complement strand
GGGAGCCCCCATAACCCCGCCCGGGCGGGGGAAAAACACCCCCGCCGTGACGGCCATCCGGTCAGCCATCCCGGACATATCCGCCACCATGCGCGTGTGCGTCGTGTTGTAGATGACCCCGACGGCCATGAACATCAGACGGGAGATGAGGCCGTGGGGGACCATCTGGAGGGTCGCACCGCCGACACCGTAGGTGGTGTAGGCGATGAGACCGAGGATGACGTACCCCATCGACGAGACGGAGGAGTACGCGACGATGCGCTTGAGGTCCTGCTGTGCCAACGCGAGGAGTGCGCCGTAGATGACGCTCGCGACGGCGAGCAGGGCGATGGGCAGCGCGAAGCTTCGCGCCGTCTCCGGAAGCATCGTGAAGTTGAACCGGAGCAGGGCGTAGGTACCCATCTTCAGGAGGACGCCCGCCAGCATAACCGACACCGGCGTGGGCGCCTCAACGTGTGCGTCAGGCAGCCACGTGTGCAGCGGTGCGACCGGGACCTTCACCGCGAATCCGAAGAACATCGCGATGAACGCGACCGACGCGAGCGCGCCAGCCGAGAGTCCGGCGAAGCCGCCGAGTTGGCCCGCCTGCAACGCCTGTGCAATCTCGGGGAGACGGAGCGACGAGATGGAGTCGCCGAGACCGAACACGAGGGAGATGAACCCGATGAACATCACGAGCGACGCGATGTTCGTGTACACGAAGAACTTGATTGCCGCGTACTTGCGGCGCGGGCCACCCCAGACACCGATGAGGAAGTACATCGGGACGAGGACAGCCTCCCAGAAGATGAACCAGACGAAGAAGTCCAGCGCCTGACTCTTATACAAATCTCCGAGCCCACGAGACAAAAGGCAACGTCGAATGACGTCTTATGCATG
>NZ_JBZRPK010000073.1:0-879 GCF_058382125.1 Haloferax sp. s1 | reverse complement strand
GCGTTGAGCACCGAGTTCGGAACCGTGACGAGGAGGTCGTCACGGGTGAGAAGCGTCGTCGAGCGAATCCCGACTTTGACCACCGTCCCCGCCTCACCGGAGTCGAGGACGACGTAGTCACCGATTTTGTACGTGTCGTCGAAGTAGAGCGCGATTCCACCGAAGTAGTTGGCGACGGTGTCCTTGGCGGCGAACCCGACCGCGATACCGGCGATGCCAGCCCCCGCGAACAGCGGGGTGATTTCGATTCCCCAGAGATACAGGAGCATGCCGATGGTGCCGACGGAGACGACGATTGTCCAGACGTTCGAAAAGACGGGTGCGAAATCGTACTGGTGGCCTTTGTCCTTGACCGCCTCGACAAGTCGATTGACGAGGCGGTTGAGCGCCCACGCCCAGACGATGATGCCGAGAGACACAGACGGCCGACCGAAGAACGTGTGGAGTACCGCCGAATCGACGACGAGAGCTTCGGCGACCGCCGGAGTCTGCGCAAACAGATAGATGCCGGTCAACGAGATGGTGATGACGATGGGCCACCGGAGTTCTTTGACGACGATGTTGTCGAGCGACGTCTCCGTTCGTCTCGTGTACCGAAACAAGAGGCGGAGGACGACCGCCTCCATGACGAATGCGCCGCCGACGGAGACGATTAAGACGAAGAGTGTCGCCTCCGCCGCCGACAGCCCCGAGAGGAAGTCGGAGAGGTGCTGGCTCATGCGGCGGAAGTCGCGGCCATCGGGGATAACGATTGCTCCGGTCTGAAAGGCTCACTCCGAAAGCGACCCCGCAGCCGAAAGGTTTTGTTCGACGCACCCGCGAGGTCGAAGCAAATGTTCCGATTCGGCCACTGGGGCGTCTCGCTCCTCGTGTTTGCCC
>NZ_JBZRPK010000075.1:0-885 GCF_058382125.1 Haloferax sp. s1 | reverse complement strand
GCCCCGACGAGCGCCGTGGTGGTCGGAATGGTCATACCGCGACTGGTTCGGTTCTCTGATTAATAGCTTCGGTCAGTCTATCGATTTTGAGACCGGGAGCGACCGATTGGCGCGTGAAAATGGTGGCTCGCCTAGAGGTCGGAGATATCCGATTCGATATCGTCCATCTCCTCGTCCGAGAGGTCGGGCCGTTTGCCCGCAACGGCGTGGATGGGGTTGCCGCCGTCGTCTTCGAATCGGGGGATGATGTGGGCGTGGACGTGTTCGACTTCCTGTCCCGCGGCGGGACCGTTGTTGAGGCCGATGTTCGTCGCGTCGGCGTCGACTGCTTCCTCGACTCGTGGGACGAGTTCGTCGACCGTGCGGAAGAGGTCTTCCGAAATTTCGTCCGGGAGGTCGTCGAGCCGGGCGTAGTGGTCCTTCGGCACGACGAGCGTGTGGCCCGGTGCGAGCGGGTTCACGTCGAGGAACGCCAGCGAGTGTTCGGTCTCGTGGACGATTCGACCGTGGATGTCGCGCGCGGCGATGGCGCAGAAGATGCAGTCGGACATTGGTTGGATGTTGCGTGGCGAGAAAATGAAAGTTCGGTCCGATTCTTATACGGTGTTTCCTCTGTCGGTGGTTGATTCGGCCGTGTCTATGGAGTCGGCGATTCAGTGAACACCTCGAAAGCCCCCGCGGCGAGGACTCGGGGGCCTCGCTGCGGTCCTTGCTTCGGCCTGCGGTCCTCGGCCTTCGGCCTGCGGTCCTTGCTTCGGCCACCTTCGTCCTCGCCGCGGCCCCTTTCAGTCCCACCCGTGGATTGGTGGGCAGTCGTCGCTGGTGATTGAGTGGGCAGTCGTCGCTGGTGATTGAGTGGGCAGTCGTCGCTGGTGATTGAGTGGG
>NZ_JBZRPK010000076.1:0-900 GCF_058382125.1 Haloferax sp. s1 | reverse complement strand
GCTCAAAGGTATAGGCGGCAATAATGTGTTCCTTCTCGACCTCAGTCTGCGAATTCCAGAACAACGTGGCCTGCGAATAGTGATCGCCGAACGACGCGCTCCGCGCACGAATCTTATTGGCATCGACGCGTTCGTTGACCGTCTCGAACCCACCATTTTCCGGTGCCGGCGGCGTTTCGCTCGGGTAACCGTTATCGATCGAGTTGGGTTCGTAGGACGCTTGGCCCTTGTTGATGGTCTGGCGATGCATGGAATCGCGCTGGTTGTTGTGGAACGGACACACCGGCTGGTTGATCGGAATTTCGTGGAAGTTTGGCCCGCCCAGACGCAGCATCTGGGTATCCAGGTAGGAAAACAGGCGTCCTTGCAACAGCGGGTCGTTGGTGAAGTCGATACCCGGCACGACGCTGGCCGGATTGAATGCCACCTGCTCGGTCTCGGCGAAGAAGTTGTCCGGGTTGCGGTTGAGCACCATCTTGCCGATGGGAACGAACGGTACCTGCTCCTCGGGAATGAGCTTGGTCGGATCGAGAATATCGAAGTCGAACTTGTGCTCGTCCTCTTCCTCGATGACCTGAATGCCAAACTCGTATTCGAGGAAATCACCGCTCTCGATATCATCCCACATATTGCGGCGATTGAAGTCCGGGTCGCGTCCCCAGAGTTTCTGCGCCTCGTCCCAGATCAACGAGCAAGTGCCCGCCAATGGTTTCCAGTGGAACTTGACGAAGCGTGCCTTGCCCTGCTTATCGACCAGCCGGAAGGTGTGCACGCCGAAGCCTTCCATGTTGCGATAATGACGCGGAAAGGCACGATCCGACATGGTCCAAAGCACCATATGCGTACTTTCCGGCATTAGTGAGACGAAATCCCAAAAGGTATCGTGTGCCGACTGGCCCT
>NZ_JBZRPK010000077.1:0-911 GCF_058382125.1 Haloferax sp. s1 | reverse complement strand
GGCTGATCCCGAACGCGACCGCCGCCGACGACAGCGCGCCGATGAGGAAGTACGTCAGACCGGCTTCGATGCTGCCGCGGTTCTTCTTGAGGAACGCGACGAGCGCGTACGACGGCAGCGACGCCAGTTCGAGACTGACGAAGACGGTCGCAAGCGAGTTCGACATCGCCATGAGCGTCATACCCGTGGTGGCGAACAGTACGAGCGAGTAGAACTCACCCTGGTAGCGCCGGCCAGCGAGGTAGTCGTACGAGGCGACAGAAACCATCGCGGCGACGCTCGTGAAGATGAGCGTGAAGAACAGGCTCATCCCGTCGACGACGAGCGCGTCGCCGTACAGGGTGATTGCGCCGCCTGTAGACTCCATGCCGGTTCCCTGTGTGAGGAACCAACCGGCGATACCGCCAGCAGTGAGCGACCCGAGCGTCGCCGTCCCGGCGAGGAGACCGTTGCTCGACGTGTCCGGGTCGATGGTGTCGATGAGCAGCAAGACGAGACCCGTCACCGCAAGCACGATGGCGGGTGCCGTCGCCGTCCATTCGGGGACGGTTTGGAGGAGCGTCATTAGAACGCACCTCCCAGTTCGAGAATCGGATTAACCGCGTCCTGAATCATGGTGAAGAAGATGTCGGGCGAGACGCCGAGCACGATGGTCAGAAGTAAGAGCACCGCGAGGGGCGCAACGTCGTGGAACGGCGCCTTGGTGATCTCGTAGTCGCCGTCGAACTTGAAGGGTCCGAACAGCGTCCGCTGCATCGCAAACAGCAGGTAGCCCGCGACGATGACGATACCGAACATCGCCGCACCGGTAAACAGCGGCATCGCCTCCATCACCGTGGACTCGAACGCGCCCTTGAAGATGAAGAACTCAGCCGCGAAGCCGGCCATGAGCGGAAGTCCCATGTAACCGA
>NZ_JBZRPK010000634.1:0-11147 GCF_058382125.1 Haloferax sp. s1 | reverse complement strand
CCTGGATGGACGACGACGAGCCCGCTCACGCAGAGGTGCTTCGAGACAACGGCTACGACACCGTTGGCGTCCCCGGCCCGGCGAAGATGGCGTCCGCGACGGGACTCGACCGCGGATTCGACTGGTACTACGAAGCGTACGAAGCGGTTGCCGAGCGCCCCTCAACGGCGTGGTTCAAACAACTCCTCACCGACCCGGCTATCCGGCGCGACTTTATCCGGATGCTAACTCGCGGCAACGACTACTACAACGAACTCCGAATCGAGAAGTTCCAAGAGGGTATCGCGAAGACGACGAACCCGTTTTTCGGGATGATGAACCTCACGACCGTCCACGCCCCGTACGACCCGCCGCGTCCGTACAAGGAAGCGGAGACCCCGGAACTGTCCCGGCCTCGACTCCCGATTCTCGAAGAGTTCACCACGAGCGGGAGCCTCGACCGTGACGACGTTCGAGAGAAACGCGTGTTCGACGTTGCTGACGGCGAACACATCCAAAACATCCGACTGCGCTATCTGGAGGACCGCTCGTACGTGACCGATACCGAACTCGGCATCGTCGAGCAATGGTACGACGCCTCAGTTCGCTACCTCGACGACCAGGTTGGTCGCGTCCTCGACTGGCTTGAAACAGCGGGGAAACTGGACGACACGGTCTTGATTCTCACGAGCGACCACGGCGAATACTTCGGAGAACACGGTGGATTAAGCCACGGCGACTTCCTGTACGACGAGGTCATGCACGTCCCGCTTCTCATCTCTGGGCCGGATATCCCGTCAGGCGAGACGCGCGAGGACTTGGTATCGCTCGCGGACGTGTTCGCAACCGTGTGTGGGTGTTGTGATATCGAGTGCCCGCCGACATCCGGTATCGACCTCTTCGGCGACGAGACGCGCGACGTCGTGTTCGGTGAGCGCGCGCCGACCGACGAACGCGAACTCACGGCCGCAGACGAAGTCTCAGAGGAGACGGTTGCCGCGCTCGAAATGGGACGAAAGAGCATCCGAACGACCAACTACCGATTCGAAATCCGTTCGGACGGGAGTGAAGCGCTCTACGAACTGCCGAGCGAAACGGTCGTCTCTGACCCCGACCCCGAACTCGTCGAGTCGCTTCGAGACCGTCTCGTTGACACGCTCGGCGTCGAGTTCGACGGGGACGACGGCGGTGACCGAGAGTTCAGCGACGCGGTCGAGCGTAACCTCCGTGAGTTAGGCTACCTCGGGTGAGCGAGACGGGGTAAGCGGGAGGGAGAACACAGGACACCGGGTCAGCCGAACGAGAGTTTTTTACATACTATGGTCGTCGTCGCCAGTATGCGCACGCTACTCGTTGGCCTCGACGCGGCCTGTGCGCCGGTCCTCGACCCGCTCTTCGAGGACGGCGCGCTGCCGAATCTTGCATCTCTCTTCGAGGACGCGGCGACTGGCCCGCTTCGGTCCCAAATCCCTCCATGGACCGCGAGCGCGTGGCCGTCGCTGTACACCGGGAAGAACCCCGGCAAACACGGAGTGTTTGATTTCCTCGCGTTCGACGGCTACGACTGGGACGTGGTCAATGGCTCGGACGTGAAGGCCCGAACGATGTGGGATTACCTCGACGAGAACGACCTGTCGAGTGTCGTCGTCAACGCCCCCGTCACGCACCCGCCGCGGCATATCGACGGCGCCGTCGTTCCGGGCTATCTCGCCCCCGACGAACCCGACTGCCACCCAGAGGGAATCCTCGACGACATCCGCGAGGCAGTCGGCGAGTACCGCGTCTACGCCGAACGCGAGACCGACGAACGCGTCGATGACGACGCGAAGTTCCGCGAGTACCTCCGGCTCACAGAACTCCGCGGGGAGACATTCCGCTACCTCGCAGACCGCTTCGACCCCGACTTCGGGTTCGTCCAGTTCCAGAAGACCGACGCCGTGTTTCACGACTTTCCCGGCGAGTTGGACAAAGCCCGCGAAGTCTACGAAATCGTTGACGAGCAACTCGGCGAGATTCTGTCGGCCTGCGACCCCGATGTGGTCGTCGTCGCCTCCGACCACGGCATGGGAGAGTACGACGGCCACGAGGTCCGCGTCAACGAGGTCCTTCGACAGGAAGGCTTTCTGGACACCGCTACCGACGGTCGCGGCGTTCCCTCGTGGTTCCAAATCAAGGACGAACGACTGGTTGACGGCGACGACGAAGCAGACGGCCCGACGCTTCTCGAACGCCTCGCCGTCGTCGCCGCCAAGGGCGGCCTGACCTACCAACGCGGGAAAGCCATTCTCGACCGCCTCGGTCTCGCCGAGTTCGTCGGGAAACACGTCCCCGTCAGCGCGGTCTTCGCCGCCAGCGAGAGTGTCTCGTTCGAGTCGTCGAGCGGCTATCTCCGGTCGGGGTCGGAACTCGGCGTTCGACTGAACGTGGACGGACGCGACCCCGCAGGCGTTATCCCCGAATCGGAGTACGAGTCCGTCAGAGACGACATCATCTCGGTGCTCGACGCGCTGACCGACCCCGAGGGACGCCCCGTCTTCGACGAGGTCGTTCCACGCGAAACGTACATTCACGGCCCGTACGCGGACGACGCGGTCGATATTCTGTGTGTCCCACGCGACTTCGAAAACTCGCTTTCGGTCCACGTCGGCGACGCGTTCGGCGCGCCGGAGCCGTGGAATCACAAACCGGACGGCATCGTCGCCGTCGCGGGCGACGGTGTTGACGCGGACGCTGACCTCTCGGATGCGCACTTGTTCGACGTCGCGCCGACGGTGCTCTCCACGTTCGGTATCGCGCCGGACAAGGAGATGGACGGCACGACGCTCCCGGTGGTCGAGGGTGTTACACCGGAATCGTACCCCGAGTTCGAAGTCGAAGCGCGGATGCAGACCGACGACGAGTCGGTCGAAGAACGACTCGCAGACCTCGGCTACCTCGAATAACCGAGTGAAAGACTGCCACACAAATCACCCGTGAGCGAGGCGGTAACAAACGAACGGAGTGACTGAACCGGTAACGACCGAACTATTTTTCATCGACGCACACGCCTCACAGGACGATGATTGTCCTCGGCCTCGACGGTGCCACCTTCTCTCTTATTCGCCCCTGGGCAGAGGCTGGTGCACTTCCGACGTTCAGCAGATTGCTGGACGAGAGTATCCATGGAGAATTAGAGAGTACAGTCCCCGAAATCACGGTCCCCGCGTGGCCAGGGTTCGCCACTGGACGGGACCCGGAATCGTTCGACATGTACGGCTTTACCCACTTCAATCGCGACACCAACGAACTCGACTTGAGTCACGACGAGTTCGTCCGCGGCAAGATGTGGGACGCGGTAGACGACCAAGGCGGACGAAGCGTCGTCTTCAACATCCCCGGGTCGTACCCGTGGCAGGCTATCGAAGGCGCGATTATCGCCGCCGCGCCGGAGTACAAAGAAGAGTATTCCCACCCGCCGGAGAAGTGGGACGAACTCACCGAACTCGTCGATGGGTACAAGCTTCGAAACGACAAGGTTCCGGGGTCGCTCGACTACGTCGACCTGAGTCTCGAACTCGTCGACAAACGGTTTACCGGCTTCGAGCACTTCATCGAGTCCGAAGACCCCGACCTCGCAGTTGGCCTGATTCGGGCGACAGACCGCGTTGCTCACCACTACTGGGAGACGGAAGTGTCGGACGACAACGCACTCTTGCAGGTGTACAAGCGAGTTGACGAACGTCTCAGCGAGTTCCTCGAAAGGCACGATGACGAAGATATCGTCATCATGAGCGACCACGGCTTCGAGAAAGTCACCGGCAAATTCATGCCGAACAAGGTACTCGCCGACGAGGGATTCGTCCACCTGACGGACTCCGGAGACAGCACGAAAGCGGCGCTCGGGAGACTGAAAGACGTCGCTAGCACCGTTCTGGGTAAGGTTGGTCTCCTGTCGTTCGCCCGGAAGATGGTCTCTGAGGAGTTCGTAAACGACCTCCCGTCGGGCGACGCGCTCAGCCTCAACAATGCCATCAACCTCGGTCGAATCGACTTCGACCGAACCAGGGCCATTGCCGACATCGGGCAGAAGACGACGCTCGTGTACGCGCTCTCGGACGACGAATCGGAGATTCAGACGATTTGTGACGAAGCGAAAGCGGCGCTCCACCGGGGCGCGACCGATGCCGGTCTCGACGTCTCGTTCAAACGTCTCGAACGCGGTGGTCCCCACACGCCCGACCTCGCGATGATAATCCAGACGCCTGAGATTCACGCCTCGTCTCGACTCGATGCCGACTCGACGCTCGTCGAGGTAGATACGAGCGGGCACGCCCGCGAGGGGATTTTCTTCGCTACGGGTCCGTCGTTCGAGACGGGAACTATCGAAGGTGCACACATCACGGACGTCGCGCCGACGATTCTCCACACGCTCGGCTACGAGATTCCAGAACTCACGACCGGAACGGTCCTCGACGTGTTCGCATCCGATTCCGAACCCGCCGGTCGGTCGCCGGAATATTACGACTTCACTGGGTCCGATGCCGTGACCGGCGGCGGCCTGTCGGGTGACGAAGAAGGAGAAGACGAGGTGAAAGATAGGCTCCGTGAACTCGGGTATCTCGAATGAAAGTCGGTGCCGAGGTTTCCAAGCGGTTCATCACCAATGTCCTCGGCACACTCGCCGGTTTTCTCGGAACCATCTACTTCGCCCGCGTACTCGGTGCCGAGGGTATCGGGGTGTTTGCCATCTTCCAGAGCATCCAAATGCTCATGGGGGCCACCTTCGGGTTCGGCATCTTCGTCACGGTCACGAAGTTCGTCAGCGGGAGCGACGACGAGGCGCGCCACTTTACCGCCGCGCTGTTCATCGTCGCCCTCGGCGGCCTGCTTTCGGCGGTGGTGTCGGTGCTGTTCCGCGCCCCGATAAACGAGACGTTAGGCGTTGACGCCGCGTTGTTACTCCCGTTGGGCGTCGTCAGTTGGAGTCTGTTCAGAGTGACCGGCGCGTTTCTCGAAGGAAAAGGTCGCGTCGCACTGAGCGGGATGCTAGAGAACGGGCGGTACGTCGCTATCGTCGGTCTCCAGACAGTCTTCGTCGTTGCCGGGTTCGAAGTCCTTGGTCTCCTGTGGGGACTGATTCTCGGCCAACTACTCACGTTCGTCGTCGCGTACTTCGGCTTCGCACGGGTTCGTCCCGCGCTCCCGACACGCGAGACCCTCTGGACGTTCGTGTCGTTCTCCAAGAACACCTATATCCAGTCGCTCGCGGGCCAGTTCTTCAAGCAGGCGGACTACATCGTCATCGGTCGGTTCCTCGGCCCGGGCGCGGCGGGTATCTACCGCGTCTCGTTTACTATCTCCGAGTCGTCGATGCTGTTTTCGGCCGCTCTTTCGAAGGTGTCGTTCCCCGAGTTCTCCAGACTCACGTCCGAAGAGCGACACGAACAGATTCAGCGACTCTTCGACCGTGTCGTTGCCTACAGCGGCGTGTTCTCGATTCCGCTCATCGCAGGGGCGCTGGTGGTCGGAAACGACCTTCTACGAACGGTCTATCAGATTACCCCGGGAACGGTTGGCATCCCGTTCGTCGGTGAGATAGGTCTCGCGAGCGCGCTCATTGCGACGCTCGCGCTGGCAAACCTGTTCAACGGCTACCGCGGGACGCTCGACAGTTACTTCTTGGGCATCGACAAGCCGCGACCGGTCGTCCTCGGGAGCCTCGCGCTCATCGGAACGTACGTCGTCCTCGTCTACCCGCTCACGATTCGATTCGGTGCGCTTGGTCTCGGGTGGACGACGGCCGTTAGTTTCCTTGCGTGCGTGGGCGTGCTGTCAAGCACGTTAAACTATCGTCCGTCCGCCTCGTCGCTGACCGACGTCGGGGCACAGTTATTCGCCGCAGGAGCCATGTATCTCGCAACCGCGGCGCTGACGGCCGTTCTCGGTGGTGCGTCGGGCGTGCTCCGGCTCACAACCGTGATTCTGACGGGGGCGGGCGTCTATTTCGCGCTTCTCGTCGTGTCGAGTTCGAGCATCCGAAACGACGTGTTCTGGATTGCAAAGGACCTCTACGAGGGCCGTACCTGAGTTATCGTCCGACGCAAGGGTCTCTATCATAAGGCTTATGCGCGTTTTCCCAGTCCATCGAAGCGATGAGCGCAGACACTGAGCGCATCGAGGACTCCGGCTCAAAGTCGGTCCTCGAACTCGCCAAAGACTGGTATCACGTTCCCGCCCTCCTCGTGATACTGGTCGGTATGTTGACCCTTCGTCTTCGGTCGTACAGTAACTTCATCAGAGGTGGTGAAGTCCTCTTCTCAGGAAACGACGCTTGGTATCACCTTCGCGAGGTGACGTACACGGTCCAGAACTGGCCATCGACGATGCCGTTCGACCCGTGGACGTACTTCCCGTTCGGGACGAGCGTCGGACAGTTCGGGACGATTTACGACCAAATCATCGCAACCGCAGCCCTCGTCGTCGGTCTCGGGAGTCCATCCCCTGACCTCGTCGCGAAGACGCTGCTCGTTGCACCGGCAGTCTTCGGTACGCTGGTCGCCATCCCGACGTTCCTGATTGGACGCCGTCTCGGCGGCCGCACCGGCGGTCTCTTCGGCGTTCTCATTCTGGCGCTGCTTCCGGGGACGTTCCTCCGGCGTGGTCTCGTCGGCTTCGCGGACCACAACATCGCAGAGCCGTTCTTCCAGGGCTTCGCCGTCGTGACGGTCATGATTGCCCTCACAGTTGCGAACCGCGAGAAGCCGGTCTGGGAACTCGTCGCCGCCCGCGACTTCGATGCCCTCCGTTCGACACTGATTTGGTCGGCACTCGCAGGCGTCGCCATGGCTATCTATATGTGGTCGTGGCCGCCGGGTGTGCTCCTCGTCGGTATCTTCGGTCTCTTCTTGGTCCTGCAGATGGTCGCGGACTACGTCCGCGGCCGGTCTCCGGAACACGTCGCGTTCGTCGGTGCGGTTTCGCTCGGCGTGACGGGACTCTTGATGTTCGTCCCGCTGCACGAGATGTCCTTCAGCGCGACGAGCTTCAGTCTGCTCCAGCCTGTCGTGTCGTTCGTCATCGCACTGGGCGCTGTCTTCCTCGCCGCACTGGCTCGCTTCTGGGAGAACAACGACGTTGACGACCGCGGCTACCCAGTCGCCGTCGGCGGACTGGCGGTCGCCGGTATCGTCCTGATTTCCGTCGTCCTCCCCGACGCATTCAACAGCATCGCGCGGAACTTCCTCCGCACCGTCGGTTTCAGCGCCGGTGCGGCGACGCGAACTATCGGTGAGGCACAGCCGTTCCTCTCATCGAGCACGCTACAACGGACGGGTATGACGGCAGCCGAACGCATCATGTCCGAGTACGGGTTCACGTTCTTCACCGGACTTGTCGGTGCGATTTGGCTCGTCGGCAAACCGCTCGTCAGTGAGGGTGATACCCGCAAGGTCGGATACGTCTTCGGTAGTCTGGCAGTCATCGGACTCATCTTCTTGGCTCCGGCTATCCCCGCCGGAATCGGCGGACTCGTCGGTATCGATTCCGCACTCATTAGCCTCGCCATCGTCACGGCGATTATCGTCGGTGCGGTGCTGCAGGCAGACTACGAGAGCGAACATCTCTTCGTTCTCGTCTGGGCGGCCATCATCACGTCCGCCGCCTTCACGCAGGTTCGTTTCAACTACTACCTCGCAGTCGTGGTTGCGGTGATGAACGCGTACCTGCTCCGCGAGATTCTCTCGTTCGATGTCATCGGCCTCGCCGATGTGGACCGCCTCGAAAACGTCTCTCTCGGAACGGTCGCTGTCGTTGCGGTTGCGCTGCTCCTCATCCTCACGCCGGTTCTCATGGTTCCGATTCAACTCGGGAACGCCGGAACCAGCAGTAACGCACTGGAGTCGGCGCGGAGTGGCCCCGGCGGGGTTACGCAGTGGCAGAGCACCTTCGATTGGATGCAGAACAACACCCCCGAAGAGGGTGAGTTCGGCGGCGCATCCAACGAGATGGAGTACTACGGAACGTACAAGGCGACGAACGACTTCGAGTACGCGGACGGAACCTACGGCGTCATGTCGTGGTGGGACTACGGTCACTGGATTACGGTCCTCGGTGAGCGAATCCCGAACGCCAACCCGTTCCAGCAGGGCGCAAAGGAGGCGGCGAACTTCCTCCTCGCGCCGAACGAAACGCAGGCATCCAACGTCCTCGCAGAACAGAGCGAGGAGGGTAACGAGACCCGCTACGTGATGGTCGACTGGCAGATGGCCTCGACCGACTCGAAGTTCGGTGCACCCACCATCTTCTACAACAAGCAGAACGTCAGCTCGAGCGACTTCTACAGCGCGTACTACGGTCTCCAGCGGCAAGACGGACAGGAGCGACTTGTCTCCTCGACGACTCTCAAAGACCAGCGCTACTACGAGAGCCTGATGGTGCGCCTCTACGAGTACCACGGGAGCGCCCGCAACCCATCGCCAATCGTTGTCGACTGGGAAGAGCGTACCTCTCGGGATGGGTCTACCACGTTCAAGGTGACGCCGTCGGACAACAAGCCGGTTAAGTCGTTCAGGACTATGGACGCCGCAAAGGCGTACGTCGCAAACGACACGACCTCCCAGATTGGCGGTCTCGGTGCGTTCCCTGAGGAACGCGTCGCCGCCCTCGAACACTACCGTCTGGTGAAGTCGTCGAACAGTACGGCGCTACGCTCTCAGTCGTACTACAACTCGATTGCCAGCGCGGGCAGAACCTACGGCATCCAGCCACGGGCGCTCCTCGGAAACAACCCCGCGTGGGTCAAGACGTTCGAGCGTGTCCCCGGTGCAACGGTCGAAGGCGACGGTGCCCCGGCCAACGCGACGGTGACTGCACGTGTCGAAATGCGCGACCCCGTCTCGGGGACGACGTTCAACTACACGCAGCAGGCGCAGACCGACGCGAACGGTGAGTTCACCATGACGCTGCCGTACTCCACGACGGGCTACGACGACTACGGTCCGGACAACGGGTACACGAACGTCAGCGTCCGTGCAGTGGACGACTACACCTTCACCGGACCCACGTCGTTCGAAGGGAACAACACCTTCGTCACCTACCAAGCAACGAACGTCTCCGTCGAGGAAGGCCTCGTCAACGGTGCTGAAGACGGCACCGTACAGGTCTCCCTCGAACAGACCGAACAGGAGATTACGCTGAACGAGTCGTCCTCGGACGATTCGAGTTCGGACGACGCAGAAACGAACGAGTCGACGTCCGCGTCCATCGACGCCGGTTCGGTTCCGGCTGTCGCCGCGTAAAGGCCGGACGAAGACGACTCGGCCATTTTTTCGCAGTCTCACTTCGGATAACGGTGGACTGATATTCTTCGCCGAAGAGAAGTTGACAACGAAATGTCGAAGCACTCTGACGAGCGTCCTGCTCTCTTTTCGTGGCTCGTCGTCTATCTAAAAGGTGTCAGTATGGGAGCCGCAGACGCCGTTCCCGGCGTCTCTGGCGGTACCATCGCGCTCATTACCGGCATCTACGAGCGACTGATTGGTGCCGTGACGTCTATCACACCAGGGCGAATTAAGCGAGTACTCGCCGGTGTCGTCCCCGGGAACCGAGACGATGCGATTGCGGCGATGCGCGAGGTCGATATTGGATTCCTCCTTGCCCTCGGTGCGGGTATCGCAACCGCCATCGTCACTATCATGCGGGTCCTCGAAATCGCCATCGAGCAACAGCCGGTGCCGACGTTCGGGTTCTTCTTCGGCCTCATCGCGGCGTCGGCGGTCGTCCTGTACGCGCAAGTCTCCCTCGACGGGCCGCGTCAAATCACGGCCGCAGTAGCCGGATTCACCGTCGCGTTCGTTGCTTCGGGTACCGCCGGAAACGCGTTCGGCCACTCGCTTCCCGCGATAGCAATCGCCGGAGCCATCGCCGTCAGCGCGATGATTCTTCCCGGCGTCTCCGGGTCGCTCATCCTGTTGATTCTCGGCCAGTACAAGTACATGAACGGGATGCTCAACTCGTTCATCGACAGCCTCATCAACGTCGTCAACGGCGGTTCGGTCTCTACCGTCGTCGAATCGGGTACCGTCGTCGCCACGTTCATGACCGGCGCGGTCGTCGGCCTGTTCACCATCGCACACGCCGTCCGCTGGGCCCTCGAACACTACCGCCGTGCAACCCTCGCGTTCCTCGTGAGTCTCATCGTCGGTGCGCTCCGCGCACCCGTCGTAAAAAGTACCGAAGAACTCACCAAGTCGGGGCAATCCTGGACGACAGAACTCTTCATCCTCTTCGCCGTTTCAGCGGTTGTCGGGGCGGCGTTCGTGCTCATCGTCGACCACTACACGGACGCCATCGAGTCATAGAACGTCGAAACAGCTGAAAACGTGGTTCGAGAAGGCAGGCCCACGTCACTCGTGGACTATAACTCCTCACTCGCGCGCGACGGCGATATTCCGGACAGAACCACCACAATTGGGGCACATCGGCAGGTGCGTCTCACTGACCGTTCGTGTCCGGCACGAACGGCACTCGTAGTAGCCCTCTGTCGCGTGATAGTCGTCTATCACTGAATTATGCACTGGCATGTCAATGAATAACATACCACAGTTTGTAAATGTTTCCCTGAAACACACAATATTAGTTTATAATCCAAAACCATACCAACTATTCCCGTATATAGGTTGTCTAATAACCCACTGAAAGACCATATTTTAATATTATTAGGTCATTCACCGACGGGCGACGCAGATAAACGTCTCGTGTCGCGTCTCACCGTGTGTAACGGTGAATCCGACCGATTCGAGAGCGTCCGTGGCATCACCGAGTCCGAATCGTTCGTCGACAGGTGGCCCTGCCTTCCCTTCACCAGACGTGGACCAATCGACCACAACCACGGTGCCGCCCGGCCGGACGACTCGCGCGAGTTCGGCCAGTGATTCGTCGGTCGCAAACTCGTGGTACGTCATGGTCGAAAACGCTGCATCGAGGTCTTCATCGTCGAACGGAAGGCTCGCAACGTCGGCGGTGACGAACTCGACGTTCTCTGGTGCCCCCTTCTCGCGGTAGAAGTCGTGCATTTCCTCCTGTACGTCGACAGCGTACAGCGTTCCGACGTACGGGGCCACGTCGTCGGTGAAGAATCCGGTCCCGCTCCCGAGGTCGGCGATGGCGCTCTCCGGGGACGGCCCCAAGTG